>URFF01000104.1 GCA_900546995.1 uncultured Sutterella sp. | reverse complement strand
TTTTCTGTTTACAATCAAAAAGCTCCTGATGGAGCTTTTTGATTAACGGGTGCCGGTCGAGCCAAACCCGCCTTCACCGCGAGTGGAAGATTCAAAGTCATCAACAATATTCATCTGCATTTGAACCACCGGAACGATGACTAATTGGGCAAGTCGCTCCATCGGTTCAATGGTAAAGGGTTCTTGTCCACGATTCCAAGTGGAAACCATCAGTTCCCCTTGATAGTCAGAATCAATCAATCCCACCAAATTGCCAAGGACAATACCGTGTTTATGTCCGAGGCCCGAACGGGGCAAAATGAGCGCGGCGTAATTTGGATTGCCTAAATGAATAGCAAGACCTGTTTTAATTAAAACCGTTTGCCCTGGATCAATGGTGAGCGGTGCATCAAGCATCGCCCGTAAATCAAGACCGGCGGCTCCCTCTGTGGCATAAGAGGGCATTTTGCTTTTGAGGCGTTCATCTAAAATTTTGACATCAACCCGCATAAGGGACTATCTCCTTTTGTTTTTCCTGTCGAGAATGATCGCTATGATAATGGCAAAGAAAAAGCAGGAAAAGGCTGAGATCACCAAATCCTCCTGCGAAGTGGCTCCGCCGTAAGCGAAAAGGATAAAACTAAATACCACTAAAAAGAGAGGATAGTATTTTGTCTTCAGCTTTCGCCGACTGGCTTGTCGTTGAGCCTGTGGTCGTTCATCGCGAAACGCCTCCTGAGGATTACGAATCACCGGCGCTTCCTTTGCGGAGTCTTCAAAGAGATCCGTTCCGGCTTCAACTTGGGCTTGCACTTCAGCCTTCATTTGCTCATCGCTTACCCGAAGCGCTTTGAGCTCCTGGATGCTCTCACGGTTGAGTTGATCAACAAAACTCGCAAAATCGCCGTCTTTCGGTTCCAGAGTTTTCGGATCGAAAGGTTCTTTCACCTTAATTCACCTCCTGCGCAATTTTGGCAATTAGCGCTTGCGCAACAGCGTCCTTACTGGCTCTGGTAAGCGGTGTGGCCGCATTTCGCTCAACAAAAACAACGGCATTGATGTCTTGATTCATCGCGTCTTTAACTAAGTTAGCGACGATCAAGGGAACGTTTTTACGAAAAACTTTTGCCCTGGCGTTATCAATGAGGTTATCGGTTTCAGCGGCAAAGCCAACGCAATAGGGAGCGTTTTCCAAGGCCGCGACACTTGCAAGAATGTCAGGATTCTCAACAAAATTAAGTGTTGGCGTTCCCCCGTACTCTTTTTTGATCTTATGTGACGAAGGCGCTTCTATCCGCCAGTCAGCGACGGCGGCTACACTGATAAATACTTCGTGTTGCCCCACTTCTGCCATCACGGCGTTATACATATCCCGAGCGGTGACGACATCAATACGTCGTACGCCAGCAGGCGTCTTTAAAGCGGTGGGACCGGCAATTAAAGTCACTTCCGCACCGGCTAACACGGCTGCTTTCGCAATTGCGAAACCTTGCTTACCCGAAGACAGATTAGTAATTCCTCGTACGGGATCAATCGGTTCGTAGGTAGGACCAGCCGTAATGAGGACTCGGCAACGATCCAAAAGTCTCGGCGCAAAGGCGCCTTGCATCATTTCCACAATTTCGGAGGGTTCCAGCATTCGGCCGCTTCCGACATCGCCGCAAGCTTGTTCGCCGTTGGCAGGCCCAAAGAAGACAGCACCGTCTTGAATGAGTTGCGCCACGTTGCGCTGTGTCGCATTGTTGTGCCACATGTAGGTGTTCATGGCTGGGGCAAAAGCGACCGGGCAGCGTGCCGCTAAAATAGCGGCGCTTAGCACATCATCGGCAATGCCTTGGGCGGCTTTGGCCAAAATATTGGCTGTAGCCGGTGCAATGAGTAGGAGTTTGGCATCACGTGTCGCATCAATATGCGGAATGACGCTTTCCGCTTGATCCCAGTCCGAGGTGATGACTTGATCGGCTCCCAGAGATTTAAAGGTTAAAGGGGTGACAAAGCGTTGAGCGGCCTCGGTCATGATGACGGTGCAACGGGCACCGCTTT
>URFF01000103.1 GCA_900546995.1 uncultured Sutterella sp. | reverse complement strand
GTTGCCGCTTGAATCTTGCACGCAGCGCTTGACACCAATGGCTTTGCAGTGACTAACCAAGGTTGCCGCTCCCCGATCCTTGAAGGACAGTGTCGGCATCGTGTAGTCCATCTTAAACATCACATTTTTATCGAATGGAATGATCGGCGTCATCCCTTCGCCCATGGTGACCGAGCGCCAGGTCGTGTCATCGTCCATCGCCATGAAAGCACGATAACGGAATTGACTCCATTCGTTTTTGTCAATGAGTTTTTCGTCCCAAGCCGGCGCCTTGAAGTCAATTTCAAAAAGACCGCCACATTCACAACGCGGTTCGTGCGTGTCCACACTCACCTTTTTCCCACAACGTGTGCAGACGTATTGCAAGTTGCTCATCTTCTCTCTCCTATTCCTCATTGACTTCAGCAATGGCTTCAATTTCGACTAAACAACCGAAGTGCAGATCGGTTGTCGAAACCACAACCCGGCCCGGTTTATGTTCACCGAAAAATTCGGCATAGACTTCGTTAATCGGCCCCCAGTATTCAACAGAGGGTGTGTAGACACGACAAAATACGACTTGATTGCGGGCGACACCGGCCGCTTTCAGTACTCTGTCGACGTTATTGAGCGCTAAGCGAGTATGGTCTTTGATATCTCCATGGCAGACTTCGCGCGTATCCGGGTCAATCGATAATTGACCGGAGACATAAAGCATGCCCTTGGAAATGACACCGGCACTGTAGTGCCCGGGGTTTACCCCTTTGAATTTCGGATCGATGATTCTCATGTCCACCTCGTTACTAATCACTGGAATTTTCATTTTTTTTACGAACCTCATCCAAATCCGCATAAAGCGTGACTTTGGACATCTTGAGTTTTTCAGCCACCCGATCTAGCGCCCCTTTAACTAAAAAAACGCCACGGGTTTCCATGAAGCGAATGAGTTGCAGACGCTCTTCGCGGTTCTTCGGATTGGGGTTTTCTTCGAGAATACGGTCAATCAAGGCATTAACGGTTTGCAAAATATCGTCTGTTTGACCGCTAGATTGCTGATCTTCAATTTTGTCATCGCGACTCATCGATAGTTGCAATCCCGGCAAGAGTGACTCAAGCCACTTCGCCTGGGCTATCGCCCGAGTGGTATCGATATTGATGCAAAGCGCGCCAACCAATTCCCCGTCGTCGTCTCGAATGAAAAGGGATGAGGATCGGATTTTCCGACCGTTTTGCTCAAAGTAATAGTTCGCGAGGATACTTTTATCGGACTCGGAAACCTCTAAAGCTTTTGAGATCAAGTACTGAAAACTCTCCCCAACCGTGCGTCCGGTTACCCGGCTGTTCGCCACATAAATGACGGAATTTTGCGGATGCCTTAAATCGTGAAGAACGACTTCGACATCTTCACCAAACGTTTTCACGATCAGGTCGGCGATCGGGATATAACGGTTTAAAAGCGAATGCATAATTATTCAGAAGCAATGAATGTTATTTCTATTATAGGGAAAATGATCTTTTCCCAATAATTAATTATTTATTTTAATAATTTTTTATAGGAAAGTAAGTTTTGCCCTAATATCGCCACTGAAAAAGTTGATTACAATTTGGGCAACTGTCGCCAAACTGTCATGGTTATGTCACACCCATGTCATAAAGGATTTGATAGAACATAGCGCCTTGCCTCCTGACTGAAGTCAGAGGTTTGCGGCGCTATGTTCTATCAAGACAATCAACAATTGGGCGAACTCATCAAGTCGCAGGACGTCTTTGTCCGCGATGTGATTTCTAAACTCTACTTATCGTTAGTTCATCGTTTTAGGCCCCGTCGAAATCAAATCTCGGGGCCTTGTTGTACAATGAACGCAAAACATAATTTTCAGGATGACCCCAATGATTGAACATCAATATGAAGACTTCATGCGACACGTGTTTTTTCACGGTGTCCAAAAAAGTGATCGCACCGGAACCGGTACCCGCAGCGTGTTCGGTTATCAGATGCGCTTTAATCTTCAAAACGGTTTCCCGTTGATCACAACCAAAAAATTGCACCTTCGTTCAATCATTCACGAATTGCTTTGGTTTTTGCGCGGCGACAGCAACATCGGCTACCTGAAAGAAAACGGTGTGTCCATTTGGGATGAGTGGGCCAATGAAAACGGCGACTTGGGACCGATCTACGGCGTGCAGTGGCGCAAGTGGCGTGGTGCTGACAATCAAACGATCGATCAGATTTCTGAGCTCGTTCACACGATCAAAACCAATCCGGATTCCCGTCGAATGATTGTCTCGGCTTGGAATGTGGCCGAATTGCCGAAGATGGCGTTGCCGCC
>URFF01000102.1 GCA_900546995.1 uncultured Sutterella sp. | reverse complement strand
GTCCTAGGAATCCCCTGATGCGATTCTTGGTGAGTTTGGCTATATTGGCAGGCGTCGTTGCGTTGGGGATTTTCCTTTTGCCTGTTATTGGCGTGATGGCGCTGATCGTATTGGGAATTATTGCGGTTGTGGTCGTTGGGGGCGTGATCTACCGTTGGCTCTACGGCGATCCCTGGCAGCAGGCAAGGCAGAAACAAAGCGGTGTTGAGATCAATCCGGGTTTTAGACGTTCAGAACCTCGTCGGGAAGCAAAGCCGATGCCAGACAGATTGCGAAACCGTTTTCATCGAGATGAAAAAATTGAAGATGCTGTCGTCGTAGAGGAGACGAAGAAGTCATCACCCGATCACAGAGATTAGAGTAAAGGTGAGACAAGGAATGACGCTCCTTCTTTGGTTCTCTCCAAGAGGGAGCGTTTGTGCCATTCGGAGAGCTTAACTTCTGAAGAAGTTTCTTCGTAGTTTGTTATCATTTTTTGAATTTTTTGGCCAAATTCTCGATCAAAGACAAGGAGCATCAACTCGTAGTTGATGTGCATGCTCCGATTATCCATGTTAACTGTTCCAAATAAAGAAAGATCCCCATCAATGACCAACGCCTTTGTGTGAAGCATGCCTTGTTCATACTCTTTGATTCGCACCCCCGCACGTAACAGATCCTCAAAATACCGTCGCGAGGCGTACGTCACAAGCGCGGAGTCTGTTTTTTTAGTCAAAATAATTTTCACATGCACACCCTTTTGTGCAGCATTCTGAAGAGCTAAAGCAAGTGATTCACCGGGAACAAAATAGGGAGTCACAATTTCGACGCTTCTTTTGGCGGTGTGAATGACTTCAAGAATAATTCGTTGGTTGGCTTCTTCTGTGGTGCCTGGGCCTGAGGGGACGATTGAAACAGTCGCTCGATCCGATTTGTCATAAGCGAGTGGACGATCAGGAAAGCCTGGGAAGGGCTTTTCAGAATCAGTAAGGACAAGCCAATCGAACATGATGAGATGGTATAGGCTGGAAACGATTTCTCCCTTGGCGCGTACCATGGCATCGACCCATTGCCCTAGGTGACTGTCCTTTTTGAAAAAGTGCGGATCGGCCAAATTAAGGCTGCCACTATAGGCAATGCGATAATCAATAACGACAATTTTCCTGTGTAAGCGGATATCGGCACGGGCAAAAATGGCGCTAAAAAGGGAGACGGGCAGAGCGCGTTCAATGTGTATTCCTTCGTGTTGAAACATCGGGTACCACTCGCTCTTAATAAAGCGAGACGAACCGATATCATCAACGATGACGTAGCACTGAACGCCACGTCTTGCCGCCCGGATGAGGGCTGCAGAAACATCATCGGCTTTGCCGCCGACATCCCAGATGTAAAACTCCATGACGATACTTTCTTTTGCTTCATTAATGTCAGCAACTAAACGCGTCAAGGTCTCATCGGTATCGTCTAAAAGCCTTAGTGAAGAATCATCCGTTAGTGGAAACTTGCCGAGTCGGGTCGCTAGTTTGGATATCGGTCGATATTGAGGAGGCGCTTTGGCCTCGGAGTGAGCAATATGTCGAAAAATTTGCCGGCGCTTTCTTTGGACTTGTCTTAACTTTCTAGCATGCCAGCGACCGATCGTTTTCTCGCCAAGAAGCAAATAAAGAATAAATCCAGCGTAAGGTAGTATCACGGTGATTAGAATCCAGGCAAAAGAGCTGCCCGGGGGATGACGGGTGAGCATAACACGCAAAATAACGCCGAGCGCTAGGCAAACCTGTAAAATGATCGCAGCCGCTCCGATGAGTGTTAACGGTTCGGAAAGAGAAATAAACATCCGCATCCTCACATAAAACAGGGATTAGTGTAACGCGTGCGGTGGTGAAAATGCTATGAAAAAAGAGACTTTTGATTGGTTTATATGTTTAACTTCGGCGCCGCTTGCCGGCATCGGCCTAGCCCAGCTTAACTATGGCTCGATCGGATGGGGTATGGTTTGTACCGCACTGTCCATTAAGTTAATCGTGTCTTATTTCAGAACGCCCAAAGAAATGTTTGAGAAGGATAATTTTGAGGGGTCGCTTACTGAATTCAATAAGCGTTTAAACAAATACTTAGAGAAAGTCGATGACGAATGGCCGATTTTGGCGTGGCTGACGAGCTTTAGTACTTATTTTCTCATTGGTGGCGTAATTTTGGTCATTTTGGAAAATATTTAAAAAAAGTTGAATAAAGCTCTTGACATTTCTTTTTAAACCTTTCATAATGCTCATCTCGCTACGGAGGGGTGCCCGAGTGGCTAAAGGGGGCAGACTGTAAATCTGTTGGCTTACGCCTACGATGGTTCGAATCCATCCCCCTCCACCA
>URFF01000101.1 GCA_900546995.1 uncultured Sutterella sp. | reverse complement strand
AGATCCTTAAAGCCTTCGCCGCGGATGGTCACTTCTGTCGACGGCAGGGGGTAACCCACGGAACCGTCCCAGGGGGCGTCGGGTAAATTGCCGCAGACGCCGGGGCTCGTTTCCGTTAAGCCGTAGGCTTCCAAAATGCCGCCTCCCGTGGCGTTTTTCCATTTTTCGGCGACCACTTTTTGAATTTGTGTGCCGCCTGCGACAGCCATCTTCAAGCGCGAGAAGTCCACGTTTTTAAATTCCGGGACATTCAAGAGCGCGTTATAAAGCGTATTGACACCCGTGTAGATGCTAAAGCGCCACTTTTGGCATTCCTTAACCAGTCCCTTGATATCACGGGGATTGGTGATCAAAACGCTACGAGCCCCCCAATTTAAGAAGCAAAGCGTCGCGGTAAAGGAAAAGATGTGATAAAGCGGCAATGCGCACATGGCCACTTCTTCGTACTTTTTAAAGGTCACACTGATCCAATGACCGGTTTGTTCGACGTTCGCCAAAACATTGCGGTGCGTGAGCATGGCGCCCTTGGCAACGCCTGTCGTGCCGCCCGTGTATTGCAAAAGTGCTACGTCGGTATTTTTGAGTTCCACGGGGGTAAAGCCATGAGCGTGGCCCTTGGCTAACGCGTCGCGGAAACTCACGGCGTGCGGCAAGTGCCACTCGGGCACCATCTTTTTCACATATTTGATGACCGAATTAATCAATAAGCGCTTCACAGGCGGGAAAAGGTCACCCACGGCCGTCGTGATGATGTGCTCAACCGGCGTGCGATCGATGACTCGTTCAAGGGTCTTCGCGAAGTTTTCAATAATGATGATGGCCTTCACATCGGCGTCTTTGAGCTGATGCTCAAGCTCTCGAGCAGTGTAAAGCGGATTGACGTTAACGACAATGAAGCCCGCTTTCAAAACGGCGAAAAGCGAGACGGTGTATTGCAAAAGATTAGGCATCATGATCGCGACACGATCGCCCTTTTGCATGCCGGGTAACGACTGAAGGTAGCCCGCTAAATCTTCGGCGAGGGCTTGGGTCTCTTTGGCGGTGAGCGTTGTGCCCATATTGGTAAAGCAAGGGCACGAGGGACGCTCAGCGGCAATATGATCGAGAACCGCCGGGATATGGGGATAAACGTCAGGATTAATTTCAGCCGGCACCCCTTTCGGGTACTTGGCAATCCAAGGAAATTCGGTCATCATAAGTATTTAATTAGAAATAAAATAATTTCGTTTCGAAATATACAAACCTCGAAGAAAGCATGCAAGCACTTCTTCGAGGTTTTTCAATCGCGTTGATTAGGCAAGCGTTAAGCAATGACGAGCGTAGGTCTTGACGTCTTCCCAGTCCGTGTAATCAATCACAGCGGTCGGATCGGTCGGTCCCTTGGTCATTTTCATGATCAATTGGATCATCTTGGTGTCAAGCCAACCCCAGTTCGGGTAGTCGACCTTACCGGCGATGCACTTCACATCACGCGGTGTCCAGGGTGACATCTTCAAGAATTTTTGCATGTAGCGGTTGCCTTCAGGCGTGGCTTTGTAGGGCGTACGGGCCACCACGGAGACGTTGAAGAAACTGTGCGGCTTGGCATTGAGCTGATCTTTGTATTTCGTGACAAAGTGCATCACCGTCTTGGTGTACGTGCCGTAAAGAACCGGAGCGCCAACAATGACTAAGTCGTACTTATCCCATTGCACGCCTTCACGGTCTGCTTCTGTCATGCTCATCATATCGGCTTGATTGCCTTCGGCGATCACCGTTTCCCAAATACGGCGAGCAACACGAGCCGTATGTCCACCGCGGCTGAAATAAACCACGAGCACAGATTTCATTTCTTATTCTCCTCATCTGCCGAAAGGGTTTCAGCGAAACGCTTCCTGACAGGATCAATAAAAACAATTAAGCCTATAACATCGGGAAACAATAGTGATGACCTGAAAATCTATCGTTTACCCTAGGTTTTTAGGTGTTAACCCTTAATCTTTATGGGTATGTTAGCCATTTTAATCCGTCAACATTGCTTCAATCTTAAAGTGGCTCATCGAAATAGGCCTTTAACCAAATTAATAATTCCTCCGGATTTTGAGCAATGAAGTCGGCTTGCCATTGATTGATATCTCGACTTTTACCTAAATATCCCCAGGAGGCTGCGACAAATGGTAATTTCGCCGCATGAGCGGCCTGACAATCTCTCAGATCGTCGCCAATATAGACGGTTTGCGCCGCTTGATGACCGCTTTTTTCCAGTGCCCAAAAGAGATTATCCGGATTCGGTTTGAGTTTCCCTGTGGCGTCGCCACTCACAATGATTTTCGCTCGTTCGTTCCACTTGAGATGATTGACGATCGGATCGGTAAAGGCGCTGTTTTTATTAGTCACAATTCCCCAGTCCCAACCAAGCTTTTCGATAGCGCTCAGTAAAAGGCCGATTCCTTCAAAAGCGATGACATGATCGCAGCAGTGTTTGGTGTAGTCGTCTAAAAACTCGGTTTTCAGTTGTTCGTAGATCGCGTTGTCCGGTGTGACTGAAAGTCCAACCTCAAGCAGGCCGCGAGCGCCACGTCCAGCATGCGCTCTAAGTTGACTAAAAGGCATTGCCTCGAGTCCGGCGTTGGTACGCAGACGGTTTAAGCTCGCGACCAAATCGGGGGCGCTATCGATGAGAGTTCCATCTAAATCAAAAAGGATAAAGGGTGTCGGCATAAATGAACCTTTCAAGGCACGAAAAAG
>URFF01000100.1 GCA_900546995.1 uncultured Sutterella sp. | reverse complement strand
CATTCCCCTGACTTATTTAAATTCGTGCAAATTAAGGATCAAGGTTTCAATGACTGGAATCTCAAGGTTGCAACCGAAGACTATGTCTCGGGCGATGAGGACAATGCACGATTCAACGGTGTAACGAATGGGCAAGAAACGTATAAGCCCGGCGAACATGCTGTTGATGCGATGTTTGGCGATCAAAGCACTGCTTCAGCCCATGCAACGCCCGCTGACGCTAAAAATTACTTCATTGAATCGATTGAAGAAGGCACAAATGAAGACGGCGGAGAACCACAAGAGCCCGAAAAACCCGGAGAGCCTGTAAATCCTGGATCGTCGATTTCTGATGCCGGTCAGGCTGTCATAGCAACCGCTAGAAGCCTTTATTACAACGCGGTAGATATTGATCGATTCAATCAACGCTATGGCGATCGCCGTTATGATGATTCGAACAAATCCATTTGGATGCGCGTACGTCAGGACCGTTGGAATACCGATGCGGGCGTCGGTGACTTTGAAAGCCGCAACACGACCTATCAAGTCGGTTACGACTACACACAGCCTGTTGCTAGCGGCAAGATGATCTACGGTGCAGCCTTTGATTTCATGAACGGAGATACCGACTATGACTCTATCGTAGGTTCAGGTGAAACCAAACGCTATGCAGTGTCCGCTTATGCAACCTATGTGGGTGACGATGGCGCCTATCTTGACATGATTGGCAAGGTTGGACGACTCTCAAACGAATACTCCGTCAGACTTGATTCGGGCGCCGGTATTTCTGCCGACTACATGAACTGGATGACAGGGCTTTCAATCGAAGCGGGGCATCAGTTCTCAAGCGGCGATTCGCACTGGTTTATTGAGCCGCAGGTTCAAGCGCAATACGTTCACGTATCCAGCAATGACTACACAAACGGCCAAACGAAGATTGACCAGGATTCAATTCATTCGTTCATTACCCGCGCTGGCGTCAGAGTCGGTCGCTGGCTTGATGAAGAAATGAATGCCAATGTGTATGCCAAGGTCGATGTTTTGCACGAATGGGCCGGAGATCAAGACATCCATGTGAAAGACAAGACGACGGCTGTTAATGGCGATCTGTTCGAAATCACTAACGATGGCACCTGGTTTGACGTGGGCTTAGGCTTTCAAGCTCCTATGGCTAAGAGCGTCTACGCCTATGGTGATGTCGAATACCGATTCGGCAACGAACTCGATCAAACCTGGACATTCAACCTGGGCGCCAAGTACGTTTTCTAATTGGCAATACGAGCGCTTTTAGCAGTTGAGTTTTTTGAACAGCACCCAAACGGTCAACTGCAAACAAGTTAAGGCTCGGCGGTTTTAACTGACGGTCTGGAATTCACACGAATGGATTCCAGACTTTTTTAGCGGATAGCTTCGACTTGTCACTAAAATGTAGGATGATTGACATCCATCCGTCATAGAAATGAGATCAAAATTGCTTTAACGATTACAGGTGATCTATGTCAGAACTTCTCATGCAAAAGGCGCCCGATTTCACGGCCGAGTCCACACAAGGAACCATTACCTTATCTGAACTGAAAAATTCGTTTGTCGTTCTTTATTTTTATCCTAAAGACAATACGAGTGGCTGCACTTTAGAGGGACGAGACTTTTCCGCTCTTTATTCGCAATTTCAATCGCAAGGCTGCCAAGTGATCGGCGTCTCACGTGATAGTCTGAAAAGCCATCAGAATTTTTGCACCAAACAAGGCTTTCCCTTCCCGCTGATCAGCGATAGTGACGAAACACTTTGCCGACTCTACGATGTAATGAAACTCAAGAAAATGTACGGTCGCGAATACATGGGCATTGAGCGAAGTACTTTCCTCATTAATCCCGAAGGTGTAGTCATCGGTGAATGGCGAAAAGTCAAAGTGCCCGATCATGCGAAAATTGTCCTGCAAACCCTGATCGATTACATTAATCAGCCCTAATTGGTATTTATTGAAAGGATAGCCTTATGCCTTTACCCCGCTTACCGAGAAAACTTGGCGATATGCTCAGCGACAAAGAACCGTCCGAATCTGCGTTAACCCCTGTTGCAGCAAAAGTAGCAAAAGAAAAAGCCACTCAACCGAAGACAGTCAAACCCACTATGAAAACAACGCCTCGGAAAGCCACGTCCTCTGTGAAATCGGCTAAGCCCCGATCACGCAAAGACACGACAAAGAAACCTACCACGGCAACTGACCGTCGCGATTTCCGCGACCGAACCGCACAAGGCCAAGGGCTATCGGGCAAAGGCAGAAGGCAAAAAACTCTTCGTTTTGGATACCAATGTGCTCATGCATGACCCGTTGTCACTTTTCCAATTCCAAGAACACGATGTTTACTTGCCGCTTATTACGCTAGAGGAACTGGACGGTCACAAAAAAGGAATGAGCGATGTCTCCCGCAATGCGCGTCAAGTCTCTCGATACTTGGACCAACTTTTAAGCCACAGCGAGGGCAACATCAATGAAGGGATCAATCTGAATTGTTTGGGCCACACAGAAGCTAGCGGGAAGCTCTTTTTCCAGACCGAAGCGCTCAATGTCGAGTTACCCGATTCCTTACCGAAAGGCAAAGCCGATAACCAAATTCTTGGGGTAGTGAAAGGACTGGAAGAAACCATCAAAGATCGCTCGGTGGTGCTTGTTTCCAAAGACATCAACATGCGTATTAAAGCTACGGCACTGGGCCTTGCCGCAGAGGACTACTTCAGCGACAAAACGCTTGACGATACCGATATGCTTTATTCCGGCCGGCTTCAGCTGCCTGAAGATTTCTGGGAAACGCATGGCAAAAAGATGCAAAGCTGGAAAGAAGACGGCCGAACCTGGTACAAAATTTCCGGACCGCTTGTCAAGGAAA
>URFF01000099.1 GCA_900546995.1 uncultured Sutterella sp. | reverse complement strand
CGCACGGTCTTCTGCTTCTTTAGCGACTTGCGGATCACGGCCTAAAACAAATTCTTCGTTAAAAAGCTTCTTACCGAGAACGGTCTTAAAACCCAATGCACGAACGCGCTCAACAATAATGCTAGTCGTGACAAATTCCGTCCAGGCAATTTCCGGATAACGGTGCAAGCGACGGCGCATTTGAATCATTTCGTCCACATAGGGAGCAACCAAAGTAGGCATGTGAGTCTCCTTTCAGAGCAATGTATAGTCATTCAAAGCATCCCTTCGAAAAAGAAGGACGCTTAAGACCTATCATACGCTGAGCCGCCACAGCCCGTCAGACTTTTTTAGCCTTGCTAGCAGACCGCGAGCTGCAAACGATTGCCTCTACTGAGCACTTCGATCTTCAAGGACGTCAACACCGTCGGGAATTTTGAATGTGAACGCACTTTTTTGAAGTTTCGCGTTTGTTTTCACATCGTCAAAACGTAAATGCGTTTCTTGCCCAAAGTTATCTTTAAGAATCATGATTTGGGGCAATTGTGATTTGAAAGCGATCCGCACTTCGGCAAAAGAGGATGCGTTGTCTTTCGGAATCGCTCGAATCCAATTGAGTCCATCATTGGTTTTGACTTCGGTCACTGTGAAGTCTTTCGTGAAATCATTGTCACCAAAAAGAATGGACGCCGGGGTGGCTGGCAGCGCCTGAGTGAGTTTTTTCACTGTGACTTGAGCCAACTCCGTATCATAGAGCCAAAGCGTTTTGCCGTCGCTCACCATCAATTCTTCAAAAGGCGCCTCATAGTGCCAGCGAAAGCAACCCGGACGCAAAAAGGCGAAGTCGCCTTCCCCTGCTCCCTGCGCGCTTTCCCCCTTATCGGTTAAAACGCGTTGAGAAAACGTACCGGTTGCCGAGGTGGTATTTTTCAAAAAATGCGACAAATCCTCAAGCCCACCACAATAGGCGTGATTGGCAACCATTAGGCCTGCCGAGGCTAAAATCCATGCGAAACGTCTCATGCAATCAACTCCTCATTGTTGCGAGCATTAATCGTGCGGCGCCCGCTCGAATCGGCCGGACTCACAATGCCTTCGGCTTCCAACTGATCCACAATGTTCGCGGCACGCGGATATCCGACCCCCAATCGGCGCTGCAAGAATGTCACCGAACATTTATTGCTTTCCACAATAATCTGAACCGCTTTATCAAAAAGCGGATCTTTCTTACCGGTGTTGCCGCGCGGCGTATCAGCCGTCGTCCCCTCTTCTTCATCCTCTGAGACTAAAACGTCATCGATATACTTCGGCGTGTCCATCGCACGAAGTGCATGCGTGACGCGCTCCAATTCTTCATCGGTCACAAAAGCGGCCTGGACACGCTCGACCACTTGCATGCTCGGCATCTTAAAGAGGAAGTCGCCGGCACCCAAAAGCGTTTCCGCACCGGTCTGATCCAAAATAATGCGGCTATCGGAACCCGTTGCAACCTGGAATGCAACGCGTGACGGGATATTGGTACGCAAAAGACCGGAAAGCACATCAGCACTCGGCCGTTGCGTAGCCAAAATCAAGTGAATACCGGCCGCACGAGCTTTTTGAGCCAAACGAATGAGCGACTCTTCCACGCCCTTTTTATCGACCATCAAGAGGTCGGCTAATTCATCAACGACCACCACGATGTAAGGCAACTCTTCCAGTTCGATATCCTCGCCGGCGTTGGCTGCCAATGTGTTTTTAAGCGGTTCACCGTTTTTCTTCGCTTCCCGAACCTTTTCGTTATAGCTTTCGATATTGCGTACCTTGATGCTATGAGCAAGCTTATAGCGACGCTCCATTTCCTTCACACACCAAACAAGCGCATGCTTGGCTTCCTGCATCTGATCAACAACAGGGCAAAGCAAATGCGGAATGTCTTCGTAGTAGGCAAATTCGACTCGCTTCGGGTCGATGAGAATCAACCGTAACTGAGAGGGCTCAAACTTATATAAAAGCGACAAAATCATGGAATTGACGCCCACGGACTTACCGGAACCCGTTGTACCGGCCACCAATAAGTGCGGCATTTTTGCCAAATCCACAACAAAGGGTTCGCCCGTGATTTTCTTACCCAAACTCAAAGGCAAAGCAGCTCGGCTCTTTTGGAAGTCTTGAGAACCCAAGAGCTCGCTGATTTTCACAATCTGCCGACGAGGATTCGGAACTTCAATTCCCATGTAGGAGGTATTGGGAATGGTATCGAGCACACGAACCGACTGCACGCTGAGAACACGAGCCAAGTCGGCTTCAAGGCTTTTAACGCTTGCGCTTTTAATGCCTTCTGCCAACTCAATTTCATAACGCGTGACAACGGGGCCAGGATTGGCGGCACGCACCTTCACTTCCACGCCATACGTTCTCAGTTTGTTTTCAATGAGCGTACTCATGATGGCCAATGACGCCTTATCAATGGAAGGATCGGTGTTACCCGTCGGATCAAATAGCCGAAGCGACAGGCGAACCGGTTGGGAATCCTCCTCAAAAAGGCGCTCTTGCTTGGCTTCAAAGGCCACGTCCGATTGGCGCACTTTCGCTTGCGGATTAATCGCCACCTTGGGCTTAGCCGCCGGGTTCACCGGAAACGGATCATCACTAGTCGCAGCCCCCTTGGCAGAGGTGGCGGCCTGCGCAGCCAATTCTTGCTTTAAATCCTGCGAACGCTTTTCCTGCTGCTGGGCACCCAACTGACGGTCAATTTTCGCTTCCCGATGTTGACTGATGCGACGGAAAATACGATCAAACCACGCCCCCACTCGTTCACAAACATCCAACCAAGAAAATCCGAAATAAACTGCCGCTCCCCAAAGGGTGAGAACGGTCATGATGATCGTCATGCCAAGCGCTCCGATTAAGGGCACGGTGACATTAATTAAGCTCGTTCCCAAGACGCCCCCCGCTTCACCGGGCAAGGGTTCGG
>URFF01000098.1 GCA_900546995.1 uncultured Sutterella sp. | reverse complement strand
AAAAACGCCTAAAACCCACCCACCCTGCCTAGCCGATAGGCCGATTTCGGTACCGTAAACCGGAATCATAAAACTTTGCAGATCCCAGGCCATGGACATGAAGGAGCTTGCAACCAGCACATTTCTGACGTGTGGGATTCGGAAAAGATCAAAACTACTTTGTTTTTTCGGTCGTTTGTTTTGATTGAGTCGATCGGGTAGCTTAGGCCAAATAAATAGCATGAAGCTCGTGAGTCCGAGCGCAACAGCGGTAAGCGACAAGTAATAAGCGCTTTGAAAACCGATATGGTCAATTAAATAACCGCTTGCAATCGGGGCCGAGAGGTTGGCGGCGGAATAGCCCATTGCCAAAAAAGCAAAATTATTGGTGTTTTAGGTGTTGAAAGGTGTCCGACCGTTTGTTGGTTTGTCAGTTGAACAAATAAGAAACCAAGACCATTGGTCATGCAGGCCGCAAACAGTGGCCATAAGCCAAAGGTTTTGACGTTAAAACAAATTGGAAAGAGGACTGCCACGATCATGATGGCAATGCCGATCAGCACTGGTTTTTTCGGCCCCACTTTATCAACCCATTGCCCTACGCGGATGGCAAAAAGCGCAGGTACAAAGGCAAAAAGGGCCATCATGAAGCCCACTTCAAGCGCCGTGGCGTGCTCATACAAACCGTCCAGTGAGCAGGTGACACGGTTGGAAACACAACCGATTTGCACCAGCACAGTCAACAAAATAATGCGCACAACCATTGACGACATACGAGCAATCCCAAAAACACGAAAATCAATCCATTATCTTTTCAGTATAGGCTGAAAGTGTCTCCGACACGACTGCTCGTTAGGGAAAACGACAAAGGTTCAAAGAAAGAAAAAGCCCCGAAGGGTATCTTCGAGGCTTTAAGCAGAAAGTCGTTGACTAACGGATAATCAAAAGGGGCACATCCGCAATGGAGGCGATGCGGGTGGCAGTCGAACCCATCACAGCGGCTTTAAAGCGACCGTAACCGTGAGAGCCCATCACAAGCACGTCAAGGTGACGCTTCTTGCAGTAAGCGGCGATTTCATCACCGGGATTGCCGACAAGGCAAACTTCCTTCGGTTTCACTCCGGCCTTTTCGAATAACGGCAACACCGGATCAATGGCTTCAGCGAATTCGCTCTTTTGCAATTCCACCACTTCGTCTTCGGACAAGGCGGGCAGCGCCATACCGGTCATATCGGGCATCACAGCGCCGGCGTAATCACTCACGGTATTGATCACATGGAATTTAGCTTGCGTGCCACCGAAAAGCGGA
This sequence comes from uncultured Sutterella sp., assembly GCA_900546995.1. Lineage (GTDB taxonomy): Bacteria > Pseudomonadota > Gammaproteobacteria > Burkholderiales > Burkholderiaceae_F > Aphodousia. The sequence goes on along the minus strand of URFF01000098.1, from coordinate 1,664 downwards.
ATGTGCTTTAAGGCGTACTTCACAGCGGTCGTGCCGTACTTCGAACCGTCAACGGCAATACCCACGCTTAATGCATCCTTGTCGGGAGCGCCTTTATCACGCAACATCAAAAGCGGGATCTTCGTCAACGCCAAAACCGCATTCGTCACTGAACCAAAGAGCAAGCCCTTCAGAGCGGAACGACCGTGAGAGCCCATGATCAAAAGGTCGGCTTTCATTTCTTCGCCGACATTGGCAATCACTTCGGCTGGATTACCAACCTTGGCGATTTCGTGCGCGGTCATATGCGCGTTTTTCAAAATCTTACGAGCGGGTTTAAAAGCTTTTTCGCTTTCATCTTTGTAGTAGTCGTCGAGTGCCTCACGGCTGACCAAGCGGCTGGCACGTGCGGGCAGAGGGGCTTGAACGTTAAGCAACACGATTTCGGGTTCTGTGCCGATCAAAGTCGTACGGCTTGCCACGAAAGCAACCGCGTTGTCACTATAAACACTACCGTCAACGGGAATCAGGATCTTCATACGTCATCCTTTATTGAGTAAATACAACTGTGTTCGACAGCTTCGCGCCCCGCGGGATTTTTCTGAAGCGTTAAGAGACATCGAACGCTTGCGAAAACCTTCCTCATGATGAGAGAGTACTTCACGAACAAAAGGGAATCAACAGGCTCGAAAAACCAGCGGCTCTTGAGAGCGATCAATCGAAAAAAACTTTCGATTCCCCTTACAATCACTTTAACGCCATTTCGTCTGCAATGCTAGTCTAAATGAGCGCTTTTTCTGACTAAATTCAATTTTTTTCTCATTGCATGAATACAAGTGACTATCGTCGTTTCGGCGGAATCAGCCGATTGTTTGGAACCAAAGGGTTTGAAAGACTTCAAAAGTCTCATGTGACCGTCGTCGGTGTGGGCGGTGTGGGCAGTTGGACCGCCGAGGCGTTAGTGCGTACGGCGATCGGATCGGTAAGAATCATTGACGGTGACTGCGTGGCAGAAAGTAACTGTAACCGCCAATTGCCGGCAATGGATGGCTCGTTTGGGCGCAAAAAGGTCCTGGTGCTTCGTGAGCGATTTTTGCGAATTAACCCCAAGGCAAATATCGAGGCGATCGACGAATTCGTCGATGAGGCCAATTTTGAACAGTTTATCGGTAAGACCGATCTTGTGATTGACTGCATAGACAGTTTATCGGCTAAAGCGGCTCTCATCGCTTACTTGCACCGAAAAAAGATTCCGGTACTCACAAGCGGTGGTGCCGGCGGTAAAGTCGATCCCACGTGCATTACGAGTGCCGATTTGGCTTTAGCGCATGGCGATCCTCTTTTAGGGGCATTGCGCTCGAGGCTTCGAAAGGATTATGGATTTCCGAAGGGTCTAGGCAAAAAGCCCGAGCCTTTCGGCGTCACGGCAGTGTATAGTTCAGAAGCGGTCAAACCGAGTCAGGACGGCGCCGAAGGCTTCGGCGTGTTTATGCCGGTGACGGCCTCTTTTGGGATGGTGTTAGCGCAAAAAGCGGTATTGAATTTGTTGTCAGGGATGGGAAATTCATAAAAACCTGACACAACACAAACCCGCTTGATGAAAAAAAGCCTACACTGAAAATAAGAAGAAAAGAACATGCCTTTTGTTGGAGTGTGTATGTACAAAAAGATTCTTGTTCCGATTG
>URFF01000097.1 GCA_900546995.1 uncultured Sutterella sp. | reverse complement strand
CGACCCCTTGCACCCCATGCAAGTGCGCTACCAGGCTGCGCTACGCCCCGACTCGAGAACGTGAATAATACCCTATCACCCACAATAATGCAATACCCTTCGTTTTTGCGACCATCTCCTCAATTTATTCCTATCCTCTCGCATTTGTGCCCATTTCTCTCAAACTGGCCAATAACACTCATTATTTTCTGAAAATTTCGCTATAACTCTAACAATGGTTCCTTTGGGAGGACTGCAAATGAAACGTCGAGATCTTCTGAAAACTTCCGTTTTTCTAACGGGCGCCGTCGCCACCCCCACTCTTTGGGCTGCTAATCAGCCAAAAGTGAAATCGCCATTTGATTATCCCTTGACTCACCAAGTTAGTGCCTCCACCGCACCGACGGTTTTCTTCACGCGAGACGTTTCTGCCAAAGGACTCATTGAGGTTTATGAGGCCATGGGACAAACCTTACGCGGCAAGGTCGGTATCAAAATGACCTTTGAAACACCGGGCGGACCCCATTTGGATCCGCAACTTGTCAAGGCACTTGCCGATCGTACAAAAGCCACGCTCATTGACAACAATTGCTTTTCACCACGCGATACCACCGAAAAGCACCTCGCGGTCGCCAAGGAAAACGGCTTCGATAATAGCATTGCTCCCATTGATATTTTGGATTCCGAGGGTTCTATGGACCTTCCGGTCAAAGGCTATCATCTGAGCTTTGCCAGAACCGGCAGCCACTTTGCCCGCTATGACACCTTGATTTCAATAGTTCGCTTCAAAGCGCATTTCTTGGACTTCTATGGCGGGACGCTGAAAAACCTCTCCATTTGCATGGGCACATTGGAAGGCAAGTGTCTGATTCATAGTGCAGGCGAAGTCATGTCCCACTTCTCATCTCGAGATGACAAGACCACTTGCGAAGCCATGTCCGATGCCGTGAAAGCCGCCATGCAAGCCAAAGCCGGACGTTGGGCATTTATTAATGTGATTGACGCTTTTGAGCCGAGTGATGGTTGCACAGACACCACCAACCTCGGCAATATCGGCATTCTTGCTAGCCTCGACCCTGTGGCCGTTGATCAAGCCGCGATTGACATCACGTTTGGAGCGGCCCCGTCAGAAGCGACTCGAGCGGCATGGGAAGAACGCCATTCAACCATGCTCACCGACATTGCGGAAAAGAACGACGTGGGCAAAACACACTATCGTTTGATTGACCTGAGTCACTAAAAAGAAAAATGGGACGCAATTTGCGTCCCACTTTCATTATCTCTGAAAAAGTTCTTTCAGCTACTTTTTCTTCCAGACCATTTGAGAGCCGTAGGTAAGTGAACCCGGATGCGACTTCTGCACCTTCATCCCGATCGTAAATCCGTGTTGTTGACCGGGTAGAGGCGGCACAACCAAATGCGAGGTGTCCACCTTCGGCTTTTGAGTGTCTTCTTTTTCTGGCGCAACAGGCGTCTGAGCGCTCGTTTGGACGGGCGCTGCGACGTTTTGAGTTTGAGTAACCGGCTGCGGTGATACCGAGGACACCACCGGTTTTTCAAACGTCATCACATCAGATTCTGACGCCGTCAATTCCGGTGCTTTTTGGCTAGGCTTTGCCGGCACCGTTAAGAAATCATCGCCTTCGGCTCCCAATGCACCTAAGTCATAAGAATGGGGAGCGACCACTTCCTCGATTTCCAAGTCGGTCTCTTCGCGATCATTATGAGAATCCCCACCCTTTTGCGAGGATTGATTTTCCCGAGCGATGATCTCACTTAAGTCCTCGGAAACCAGTGAAAAATTTTCAACGGCATCCAACTCTGCCTTCGCCTTGGCTTCTTTTTCACGACGAACCTGCTCTTGAATTCCCGGTGAATACAAAAGCGCCCGAATGGCTTTTAATTCCTTTAAAAGGTCAGGAATCTTGATTTCTTCTTTGGGCTTGACCTGCAAAGGTGCGAATTTCTCATCTTCAAGAAGATCCTTCACCTTATTTTGGACCTGCAATTCATGGATCTTATTGCGGGCGCCCAAAATGGTGTAGTGTTCTTCATAAAGCAAATGCTGAATGGTGCGAATCAGCGCCACATCTTCCGAGCAATAGTAACGGCGATTGCCTCGCTTGGTCGGACGCAACTGCGGAAACTCTTGTTCCCAGAAACGCAAAACCGAGGGATTCACACCAATGGATTTGGCCACATCCCCAATCGGCAGGTAGCGCCCCAGAAGCTCCTCTTCCGGAGCGTCCAATTCAGTGAGTTCAAACGGATTTTGCTCCGTCTCAAACATCCGTACAGGTTCCTCAGAAGCCATAGTTCACTCCGAAACGTTAAATGTTTTCGGCATCATCGCGCATCGACGGATGAGTCTTCGCGACCGCTTCCTTTAATTTTTGGCTGGCGTGGAAAGTGACCACTCGGCGAGCCGTAATGGCGATTTCCTCACCGGTCTTCGGATTTCGACCGGGACGTTGTGCTTTATCGCGCAACTGGAAATTGCCGAAACCGGAAAGCTTGACGGTACGACCGCTTTCAAGCGCCGCACGGATTTCATCAAAAAACGCATCCACCATTACCTTGGCTTCGCGCTTATTCATACCCATACGGTTAAAAAGCATTTCGACCAGATCGGCCTTCGTCATGGTTTTCGTATTATCCATCTCGATCTCTCTTGATTCTTTTAAATTGATTAATGAGCGCATTGTAGCAAAGAATTTTTTCCCTTTGATTTTTCAAGAAATTTCAAAAGAAAATTCGCATTGCCACTCAGTACAAATCCTTGGGCAAAGGACCTTCGCCCAAGGATTTTCAATCGCTTGTCAAGCTAAGCTATTGGCGCAGCTGGGCACCAACGGAACTCAACGCGTCAATGACGGCCTGCATCGCCTCTTCAGCGGCTTCGCCCGAGAACGCTTCATCAACCGGTTGCAGCGTCAAGTGGAATGCCATGCTGGTTTCGGCAGGATGCGTTTCGGTGGCTTCCATGTGATAGAGGTCAAAAAGCGA
>URFF01000096.1 GCA_900546995.1 uncultured Sutterella sp. | reverse complement strand
TAAGAGCTTCAAGCTCCTTATCCGTCAAGCGTCCTTTATGCTGATCACGTCTTTTCAGTTCCGTAGTGGTTTTAAGAGCCCGAACCGCATTAAGTTTCTCTTGCCTTGTTGAGGCATCAGTAAGTTCATCAGCATAAAGCTGTGCATCATAGTAAAGATGGATCACACAATTATCTTCGTCAAAACGTTTGCATTGGATCGCTCGACCGTGATACGTGAACACGGTCTCATACTCATTTTGCGAGCGGGGTAAACGGTCTTTGACATAACGGTTACCCCGTTTGAGTGGAATCAGATAATTAAGGTGGTACTGATCTAACAAAGCAAAGTCGTCATCACTACCGAATCCTTTATCTGCAATGACCGTATATTGATCGTTTTTAATTCCGACTTCCTGCAATATGTCCGAAAAAGCAGTGACATCCGGCGTGCTGCCGATGTACTGCTTGTAGTACAAAGGATGACCGGTCTCTTCCGATCGCGAGAACAAGTACAACAAATTGATCTGAGGTTTAAAACGGCGCTTGGAATCGTATCCAAGCTCGGCAAATTCCATTGTCTGAGAGGCCGATAATAAACGGTGTCCGTCAAACAGAACATACGAGCGATGATGATCGAAGCCTTCTTTCATAAAAGCACAGATGGCATCACGTTGTTTACCTAAACTCTTCAAAAGCTGTTTCAAATAAGGTGCAGAGAAATTCAAATCCGGGAATAGGTGAGCAAAAAAGCTGTTTTCATAATGTAAGGGCAACCGTCTAAATCGAGGGTTGTACATAGCACGGATAAAACTGATGACATAGATCTGTCGCCACAAATCCGGGAAATGCTTCTGTAAACGTTGTCTGCATTGGGCGGTTCTTTCATAGAAATAGACCGAAGAGCCGACTTCAACAACGTCACTGATTTGAGGTTTTTGATCAACGCTGACCAATCGGCGTTTAGTAGGAATCAGTCCTTGTTCGGTGATGCGACCTAAACATTTACCGGAAACCTTGCGGCTACGCTTTATGCTGGGATCGTATTTGTTGTGCCGTTCGTAGAGGTACCAATGTCCACGGATATGCTTAATTTCGGTATTTTCGGGTTTTTGAAATTGGAGGATGAAGTCAGGTTTTTCAATCATTTTATTGCGATCCAATAACATACCTAACAGGTATGTTGATTATGACACATTAACGGAGGAATGTCAAACAAAAAGAAGGGAAATTTTGAATAAGAATCAGATAGTTAAAGCGTTTGTTGAGGGAGGCCATAGCCTCCCTAACATTTAGCGTTACGGATTAATGTCTTTTTCATGAAAAATGGCCGCTACGGGAACGTGGCGGCCATTTGTTTTTGGAAAATTTGAGAAGTGCTAATCGGCCACTTCAACAATAGCTGTGATTTCCACAGGGCTACCCTCGGGTAACTCATTGGTTCCCACGGCAATGCGCGTGCCGATGCCGGCCTCACCGAACAATTTCTTAAAAAGGGCGCTTGCGCCATTGATTACTTGAGGCTGCTCACCGAAATTCGGTGCGCTTCTCACAAAGCCCGTGAGATGAACGAATTGTTTGATCCGGTCCAAGTCGCCGAGGTCCTTTTTCAAGACCGCCAAGACATTTAACGCGGCAAGTTCCGCAGCCGCCTGACCTTCTTGAATCGTTAAATCGGCACCCACGACACCGGTCACTTGCAAGACGCTATTGATGTCAGGCGTTTGGCCCGACACATAAACCAAATTGCCGACTCGACGCGTGAAAACGTATAGGCCGGCGGGGTCAGCCACGGGCGGTAATTGCAAACCAAGTGCTTTGAGTTTTTCTTCAATGATCATAAAAAAATCCAAAAAATTAGTGGTTTTCTGGTGTTAGGAAAAAGTTAACCCGATCGGTTTCATAAATGTGCGCTGGGATGACTCGGTGTTCGGCATCTTCATAGGCGGCAACAAAAATGAAATGGTTGACGGGTAAATAGTGGCTCATGGCTTGATAAAGCAAGTGCTTGTCCGCGTTTTCCACTTTTGCGTTGTCGCCGATGGCGAGCTCAATTGACGGTTTTCCTTGAGCAAAAAGTGTCTTCGCATCAATTAACCAGTCCGTCGATAAAGCGGTCGTTTTTTGCGGAATAGCCGCTCGGATGATGATACGGCATTGGTCAGTCGGCTGCGGTCTGACGTTGGCTGAATAACAGCCGACATTGGGGTTAATTAAGTAAAGCACCTGTTGGTAGTAGCCGCCATCTTGCGAAAAGAAAAAGGGTTTGGTGATGCGTTGTCTGTAAGTCGGGAAAAGATCTTGGGCTGACTTGGCTGCAGCCAAGGTCATCTCTGAGACAAATTGTTGAGCTGCTTCATTGGCACCGGGCATTTTTTGTGCGTCAACAAAGCCAAAGATGGCATCGGTGTTTTCCGGACCATTTTCGCTAAAGAATTGGCTGACGTTGGGCCAATTCACATGAAAGCCCCAAAAAGTGAGCCCCTTCGTATCAAACGATTCTTTATGCTTTTCATTGGCGGGCATTGATCCGTTGGCATCCGGCACCAATCCGTTGGCGCTTACCATATTGTCCGGGCGTGCCTGATCCTCGATATTTTCATAACCGAAAACATCGGCTATTTGTTTGGCTCGACTTACGCTTTGTGGAGCGTCATCGGAAAAAACATTCAAAGAGGAACAAGCCGATAAAAGTAGGACGGCTATTGTTGCTGTCGCAGTCAATTTAAGCATGGTGCCGGTACCGGAAAAGAGATGAATAAGGCACTATTTTTTAGGAGTCGTTACGGCTTGTCAAGTTGTTAACAATGCTTCTTGTGCTAAAGATCGAGCAGTTTTCGCAAGTGAGATTGCGAGAAAAGTTGCAAAAACTTAAAACACATGGAGCGGGGCCGAAGCCCCGCCATTTCAACGTCTAGATCAAGACGGCCATGCGGACATGAGTAAACACAGTATCAGTACAATTCCATATATCAACCCAAATTTTCCATTAGCCAGATTGGATACTGATTTTGTTAGGGTCAAAGAGCTC
>URFF01000095.1 GCA_900546995.1 uncultured Sutterella sp. | reverse complement strand
TAAAGCGTTTCAGTGCCGCATCGTTATCTCCGCATAGACAAATAATGTCTCGCTCGGGCTTCAAATAATCAAATAAAGTGGCCCGTTCATTGAAAAAGAGGGGCAGGTAGTATTCGATGCCGGCATTAATGACGCCGTGACTCAGGTCTTTATAAAGCGTGTATTTGGTGGGGTCTCCGGCAAACGCTTCACGCCATTTTGCTCGGAAATTCACTAACGCCTGAGCATCCACCGGATACTCACGACCGGGGAGAATGCGGATTTCATTGACAGTTTGAATTGAGCGCTGTGTATCCGGATCAAATGAGCGAATCGAGTCGATTTCCGTATCAAATAGGTCAAGGCGGAAGGGACTTTGCGCACCCATTGGGAAAATATCAATGAGACTACCGCGAACAGAAAACTCACCCGGAGCAACCACTTGGCTAACGTTGGAATAGCCCGCACTCACCAGTCGCTCTTTAAGCTCGGCGGCATTGATTTCTTCTCCTTTTTTGAAAAAGAACACCCGCCCTTCAAGATAAGAAGTTGGTGCAATCGTTTGTGAAGCCGTGGTTGAAGTCGTTAAGAGCACATCCGGGGCATTGCTTCCCATGAGTCGATAGAGAATCTCCAACCGTTCGCTCACAAGGTCTTGATGAGGGCTTACGAGATCGTAGGGGAGGGTTTCCCAATCCGGAAAATACTCAATAGTCAGTTGAGGTGCAAAATAACGGATCTCATCGAGCATTCGAAGCGCTTCGGACGCGTTTTCGGCGATAACTGTCAGATGCTTGTGTTTGACTTTGGCCTGCTCGGCTGCAAGCGCCAGCCACAACGAATCCGTTGTCGGCAAGCCGACTGTGATATTGCGTTTGGCTTTAGCTGATATGGCATTGAGATCACGAGAAAGTCGAGCTTTAAAGTCATCAAACATGGTGAAAATCCGCTATGAAATCCAGTGAGCAATTATGGCAATTTTTTGAGCGCCGCGTTTTGGTTTTCCGAAATCTTTACGTCATAAGTAAAAATTTTTTGTCTTTTAACGTATTGCTTTTTTTCTCGGATATAGCACAATAGCGATCGATTCTTTTCATCTCTTTTTTCTCGGAGGACGGCATGGCGCAACTGACGGGTGACGCCAAGTTGTGGCGTGGCTTTTTCTGTACCCTGTTGGGTGGTATCGGATGGGGTTTTTCCGGTGCTTGCGGTCAGTATTTATTTTTGTACCAAGAAGTCGATCCCATGTGGTTGACGGTGGTTCGTATGCTTTCTGCCGGCACGATATTGGCGATTCTTTTTATTGCACCGCACGCTCGCGCGATAAAGCCCCTTCTTAAACCCGGTGTTCAATGGCTTTGGCTGATTTTTTACGCCTTGGGCGGTTTAATGATCAGTCAATTCGGGTATTTAACGGCTGTTCGATACACCAATTCCGGCACGGCGACCATGCTGGTTTATCTTAATCCGATTTTCATTTTGCTTTGCGTTTGTATGCTCGCAAAGCGTTTTCCCATGAAAAAGGAGCTTATCGCGATCTTTTTTGCTTTAGCCGGTACGTTTTTCATGGCCACTCACGGCGACGTGTCACATTTGGCGATTTCTCCGATCGGATTATTTTGGGGGATTGCGAGTGCCATCGGCATCGCTGTCTATACCATCTTGCCGGCTCAATGCTTATCACGCTATCCGACTCAAGCCCTAATGGCCATTGGGATGATTGTGGGGGGCGTCATCATGGCGGTGGCGGTCGATGTGATCCATATTCCCTATTCACTTGATTATCATGGCTATTTGGCCATGGCGATGATTATTTTGTTTGGTACGATCGCCGCTTTTTTACTCTATATGCAAGGCGTGGCGGACCTCGGTAGCGTCAAAGCCAGTATGATCGCCTGTGTTGAACCAATTTCCGCCGCGATTTTCTCGCTTTGGTGGTTTGACGCGCACTTTGTGCTCATGGATTATTTGGGCTTTGCCTGTATCTTGGCTACCATTTTTGTGCTCGGTCGTCGCTAATTGGAGGCGCTTTTATGCTGAAACCTCATTTATTAATACCGGCTGCGGGTGTTGGTAGCCGAATGAAAATCGGTTATCCGAAGCAATACATGCCTTTTGATGAGGGGCGCAATCTTTTGGAGACAACCGCCTGGCGTTTGTCGGAAATGGCGCTTTTTCAAACCATATCCGTGGTTGTGAGTGCCGAGGACGCTTACATTGATCACTGTGATTTGCCACAAGATGTGACGGTCTTGCGCTACGGCGGCAAAACTCGGGCAGAAAGTGTCTATAACGGCTTGGTGGCTTTGGAATTGGACAATGACTGGGTTTTAGTGCACGATGCGGCTAGGCCTTGTGTCGACAAAGAGTCGATCTGCCGGTTAATTGATTGTTTGCAAGAGGGCAAGGTCGATGGCGCCATTTTAGCTTCTCCCGTGACCGATACCTTAAAAATTGTCAATACGGCATCGATTATTGAACAAACCGTCAGCCGGGATTTTTACCGAGCGGCTCAAACACCGCAAGGTTTCCGGGCCGAGTCGCTTATGAATGCTTTGGCTGATCGGTTGAACAGTGCAACGGATGAAGCCAGTGCCATGGAAGCCATCGGTGCTAAGATCGCCGTGATTGACTCGCCGTCGAGTAATATTAAAGTGACGCATCCCGATGACGCGATCTTGGCAAAATTTTTCTTGCAATCCATTAAAGGAGCCTCATTATGAGTTTTCGAATCGGCCAGGGCTATGACCTTCATCGTTTGGTAGAAGGTCGTCCACTCATTTTAGGTGGGGTAACAATTGACCATTCAAAGGGATTATTGGGGCACTCGGATGCGGATGCCCTTTTACATGCGATAACGGATGCACTTTTCGGTGCTGCCGCCTTAGGTGATATCGGACGGCATTTTCCCGATACCGATCCGGCTTTCAAAGGGGCGGATAGCCGTGAGCTTTTGCGAGAAGCGGTTAAATTGGTGCGTGAAGCGGGCTTGGAAATCGTGAACGTGGATGCGACCATCGTTGCGCAAGCGCCGAAGCTGGCGCCTTACATGCCGCAAATTCAGCAGTCGGTTGCTGATTGTTTAGGCGTAGCGATGGCTCAAGTCAACGTGAAAGCGAAAACAAAAGAAAAG
>URFF01000094.1 GCA_900546995.1 uncultured Sutterella sp. | reverse complement strand
TGCTCTTCCGATCTTGCACCGATGCTTACATAGCATCATGCACATCATTGAAGACCACGCCAAACGCGCCGGCATCCCCGTGCGATTTGCCGCAAGCAAAATCGCTGAAGGCGATTCACTCATCATCGATCAGCTAGAGCTTGACGTGAACGAAAAGCGAACCTTGGCGCACATCGTTAAACAGATGGAAGCCGAACGAGGCCTGGATCGAGCCGCCGCCATGGCTGACATGCGTTTCGCATTCATTGACCGAATCTGCCGACAAACCGTCGTGCGTCCGCATGAAAGCAAGGAGCATCTGCGAAGCCAAAAGATTGACAAGATTCTGACCGGGCGCTTTACCGCCATCCCCGCTTTCATCGCGATCATGGCCCTAGTCTTTTGGCTCACCTTCAACGTGATTGGCGTGTGGTTTCAAGACGGGTTGGATTTTTTGATCGGCGCTGCCACCGACTGGACCGATCAGGCGCTCACCCAAGCGCAAGTGAACGCTTCGCTGCACTCGCTTATCATTGACGGTGTCTTTAACGGTATCGGCAGTGTGCTTAGCTTCCTGCCGACCATTGTCACGCTCTTTTTCTTTTTATCGTTTCTTGAAGATAGCGGCTACATGGCGCGAGTCGCTTTCGTGATGGATACCCTGTTGCGTAAAATCGGACTTTCGGGTCGCAGTATCGTTCCGATGTTAATCGGTTTCGGCTGCACGGTGCCCGGTGTCATGGCTAGCCGTACGTTACCGTCTGAGCGAGACCGCAAGATGACGATTCTTCTAACGCCTTACATGAGTTGCTCGGCAAAACTGCCGATTTACGCCTTCTTCACCGCGGCCTTTTTCCCGGGTAACGGCGCGCTCGTCATGATCGGACTTTATCTGATGGGGATTCTCGTTGCCATTTTGATGGGACTTTTAATGCGAGGCACGTTCTTTAAGGGTGAAGCCGTTCCCTTTGTGATGGAATTGCCGAACTATCGCATGCCCGGCGCCAAAAACGTTTTGCAGCTTCTGTGGGAAAAGGCCAAAGACTTCCTGCAGCGAGCCTTTACGGTGATTTTTGTCGCAACCATCGTCATTTGGTTCATGCAAAGTTTTGACTTCCAATTCAATCCTGTCGAAGATTCGCGCTTAAGCATGCTCGCCGTGGTTGCCGGTTGGATTTCTCCGGTTTTCGCCCCGTTAGGTTTTGACGATTGGAAGATCACCACGGCGCTAATCGGTGGGTTCATGGCTAAAGAAAGCGTGGTGAGCACCATTTCGGTCCTTTTCGGTTCGACGGAAACGCTTGTTGCGGTGATGGCGCCGCTCACAGCCCTCACGCTTTTGGTCTTTTGTCTACTTTATACGCCATGCGTTGCGTCCATTGCGACGATTAAACGCGAACTGGGCGGCCTTTGGGCGGTGGCGGTTGTCATCATTCAATGTGTGGTCGCTTGGATTGTCGCGTTGATTGTTCGATTGATCGGCTTGGCTCTCGGAGGTTAATGTGAACACTGTGAGCTGGATACTGTTAGCTGTAGTGATCATCGCATTTTGCGCTGCTCTTTACTTTATTCGCCGTCAGCGAAAAAAAGGGAAAGGTTGCTCGGGCTGCGCTTCAGGCTGCTCGTCAAACGCGCATTGCGACAAAGAGCAGATCATTCACTTTCATAGCGGCTTTCCGCATTAGCCGAAAACCGCATTGGCAAGCCCGATTTAAGGGGTTACAATTGATATTTTCTCATTGAATAATAAGAAAGATTCTATGTCTACCACGGAAACTAAAGAGACGGCGGCACAAGTCACGAACTTTATCCGCAACATCATTGAAGACGACTTGGCACGTAATGCCAATCAACCGCGCTTTTGGTGCGGTCATCCTGCGCCTTATTCTGAGCAGATTCAAGGCGTTGCCGATCCGGCTCGTATCCGTACCCGTTTTCCGCCGGAACCGAACGGTTACTTGCATATCGGTCACGCCAAGAGCATTTGCTTAAATTTCGGTCTGGCACGTGATTACGGTGGTTACTGCCACATGCGTTTTGACGACACGAACCCCGTCAAAGAAGATCAGGAATACGTGGATTCCATCAAGGAAAGCGTGCGTTGGTTGGGCTTTGACTGGACGCATGGGCAAGAGACCAATCTTTACTTCGCGAGTAACTACTTCCAGTGGATGTACGATTGCGCCGAGCATCTCGTCAAAACGGGCTTTGCCTATGTTGATGAACAATCGGCCGATGAAATGCACGCCAATCGCGGCACGTTGAAAGAACCGGGCAAGAACTCCCCCTTCCGTGATCGCAGTGTTGAAGAAAACTTACGCATTTTCCGCGAAATGCGTGACGGTAAACACGCCGAAGGCTCCATGGTGCTTCGCGCCAAGATTGACATGGCTAGCCCCAACATCAATTTACGTGACCCGGCCATTTACCGCATTCGTTTCGCTGAACACCACAATACGGGCAACAAATGGTGCATCTACCCGATGTACACGTTCGCGCACCCGATTGAAGACACGCTGGAAAACATCACCCACTCCATCTGCACGTTGGAATTCGAAGATCAACGCGCTTTCTATGATTGGGCCTTGGAGCGTAGCGTGCCGGTGCTTCGTGCGCCGCAATTTGAAGAAGCGAAAGCCATTTTGACGAAGATGGCCCACGGCGAAGATGACCGTGCGCTCGCTTTCCTTCGCGCGGCCTATCAACATCGCGCCAAACTCGGCCAAAGCGCGCCTGAATTAGCGATGGCGGAGATTTTCGATGCGTGGGACGCCGATCTTGGTCCTGAAAAATTAGAGGGCACCCGTGCCGGCGCCTTCTGGGCTTTGATCACAACGCAACCGGAACACTTCACGCCGCTACTGCAAGCCGCGCTTGAGGTGGTGCGTCCGAATTTCTTCTTACTGTCGCATCAGTATGAATTTAACCGTCTTAACCTCTCGCACGTAGTCGTGAGTAAACGCAAACTCATCCAACTCGTGAAAGAAGGGTTGGTTGACGGTTGGGACGATCCGCGTATGCCGACCATTTTCGGCTTGCGCCGTCGTGGCTTCACCCCGGAATCCATTCAACTGTTTGCCGAACGTTGCGGTGTGTCCCGTGTCGCTGGCGGTATGATCGATTACACGGTTCTCGAAGGCTGCTTGCGTGAAGACCTGGAAAATCGTGTTGAGCGTCGTATCGGCGTGGTTCGTCCGTTAAAGCTCATCATTGACAACTACCCCGAGGATCAAACCGAAACGCTTGAAGCCCTCAACCACCCGCAAAAACCGGAATGGGGTATGCGTGAAGTGACCTTCTCGCGTGAACTCTGGATTGATGAGAGCGACTTCGCTGAAGTGCCGCCCAAAGGCTATCGTCGCCTGACGATTCCGGCCGACGGTTCTGAAGCCAAGCCCGTGCGCCTGCGCTACGGTTACGTGATTGTGCCG
>URFF01000093.1 GCA_900546995.1 uncultured Sutterella sp. | reverse complement strand
CTACGGCGGTGGGGCTTGCTAACATCACCATATCAAACTGAGACAAGTCGGCAAGACGCTCTTTGACTCGTTGCGGATCATCCGGCGGCAAAATGGTAAAAGCCGGCCAACGCCAAGTCTTTAACCCGGATTTTTCAAGCCGTTCTGCCAAACGTTCGTTTGCGGCTCCGGGTCGCATCAATATGATCGGTCGTTGTTTCGTTTGCATGACACTTCCTATTGAGCACACAACAACTTATCAATATAGTGCTTGGCACCTTGCTGCAACAAATGCTCGACGGCTTGGTGCGCAATCTGCTCCCAATCGCTCATAGGCCCAGTGACTTCGGTTGAAACCGACTCACCTGTCGTGTGATCGCCAACTAAGGCACGAAGTCTCATTTCAGAACCATTAACGGTCGCGTAAGCGGCTAGCGGCACCTGACACGAACCGCCCAACGCACGACTTACATAACGTTCAGCTGCCGTACAAGCTCGTGTCACCGGATCATTGAGAAAAGCCAAAGCCTGTCGTGTGCCTTCGTCCGCTTTTAAGCATTCGATACCCAAAGCGCCTTGCCCCGGGCTCGGCAGCGAAATCTCATCGGAAATAATTTCGCGAATTCGTTCAGATAATCCCAAACGCTTCAATCCGGCGCTAGCCATGATCAACGCATCGTACTCACCGGCATCCAATTTCTTCAGGCGCGTTCCCACGTTACCTCTGACCGTCTTCACCACTAAGTGAGGGAAGCGAGAACGAAGCATTAATTCGCGACGAAGACTGGCTGTGCCAACAACAGCCCCCGCCGGCATTGATTCCAGTGATTCATATTTCGGCGATACGAAGGCATCCCGTGGATCTTCACGCTCGGACACTGCTGCCAAAACAAAATCGTCAGGCAACTGCATCGGTACGTCTTTTAGTGAATGCACCGCCAGTTGAGCTTGCCCTTCGCGCATAGCCACTTCCAATTCTTTAACAAAAAGACCTTTACCACCTATTTTGGAGAGCGTCTTATCCAGGATGCGGTCACCTTTTGTTGTCAGTCCCAACAGTTCGACAAGAGCCTCTGGATACTGTTTTTGAAGTAATGCTTGTACATGCTCTGCTTGCCAAAGCGCCAACGGGCTTTCTCTGGTGGCTATTACCAATGATCTTTTCATAAAAAAACCTCTTAATGCGTGAATGCAAGATTCTTAATTGAAAATTTACTTTGAACTAAACGGATTATTTTAACAGATTTTTCTAGCTATTTGTCGACAAATCAATTCTTAACCCATTGATATTTATAGGATAAATCTTTTTTAGGCGAGTCGCCGAAGACTATTTTTTTGCGTACAATATCGGGCAAGTTCAACTCTTACATGAGAAAACATTACCATGGCTGAAATTGCTAAAGAACATTTAGATCCTCTTGCTCAGAAAAAGAAAGCATGGTCCGGCCGTTTTTCCGAACCTGTTGCAGACTTTGTCTTGCGCTACACCGCCAGCGTCGACTTTGATAAGCGTATGGCGCTTGCCGATATCGCTGGCTCCATCGCTCACGCCACGATGCTTAATAAGTGCGGCGTTTTGCATGATCAGGATTTGGCCGATATCAAACGCGGTATGGCTCAGATCGTCGAAGAAATCCGCAACGGCCAATTCCAGTGGAAGCTTGAGCTTGAAGACGTGCACTTGAATGTCGAAGCTCGCCTCACTCAGTTGGTTGGTGATGCCGGTAAACGTTTGCATACCGGTCGTTCCCGTAACGACCAAGTGGCCACCGAT
This sequence comes from uncultured Sutterella sp., assembly GCA_900546995.1. Lineage (GTDB taxonomy): Bacteria > Pseudomonadota > Gammaproteobacteria > Burkholderiales > Burkholderiaceae_F > Aphodousia. The sequence continues at coordinate 1,818 of URFF01000093.1, read as the reverse complement.
ATGCGCCTTTACATGCGCGAGGAAATCGATACCATCATTGATTTGGTGAGCCAATTACAAGAAGTCATGGTGGGTTTGGCCAAAAACGAAACCGATACGATCATGCCGGGATTTACGCACATGCAGGTTGCTCAACCGGTCACCCTCGGCCACCATCTGCTTGCTTATGTTGAAATGTTTGAGCGTGATCGCACCCGTTTGGTGGACTTGCGCCGCCGCGTCAATCAAAGTCCGTTAGGCGCTGCCGCGTTGGCCGGTACCACCTATCCAATTGATCGTGAATACTCCGCCAAGCTTCTCGGCTTTGACGCAGTGATGCAAAACTCCTTGGATGCGGTGAGCGATCGTGATTTCTGCATTGAATTCACGGCGGCCGCCTCCTTAATCATGATGCACATCTCTCGTTTGTCCGAAGAGTTGATCTACTGGATGAGCCAACGCTTTAAGTTCATGATGTTGCCCGATCGCTTCACGACCGGTTCTTCGATCATGCCGCAAAAGAAAAACCCCGACGTGGCCGAAACCGCCCGTGGTAAGGCAGGCCGCGTTGCCGGTGATTTGATCAGCCTCACCGTTTTAATGAAGGGGTTGCCGTTAGCTTACGCCAAGGACACGCAAGAAGATAAAGAACCCGTCTTTGATGCGATCGATACGGTTAAAGACACGCTTCGTGCCTTCATTGAAATGATGCCCGGCGTCAACCCCAACCGTGAGGAAATGAAGAAAGCCGCCCAAGCCGGTTACCCGACAGCCACTGACTTGGCTGACTACCTGACGAAGAAGGGCTTGCCTTTCCGTGAATCCCACGACGTTGTCGGCTCAGTCGTGAAATTGGCTAGCGAACGCGGATGTGATTTGGCCGAATTGCCGCTTGACGAGTTAAAAGGCTTTAGTGATCTGATTGAAGAAGACGTTTACGAAAAGGCTCTTAAACTGGAATCCAGTATTGCCGCTCGCGACCACGTAGGCGGCACAGCCCCTCATCAAGTGGCTTTGCAAGTGAATCGTTGGGAAGGTATCTTTGCTGACCGTCATGCTCAACCGCATTCGACTCGTTTAGCTGACTTGCTCAAATAATCACCTTTCGCACAGTCGCCATAACGCCCCGAGAAGCTTTTGCTTGCGGGGCGTTATTGTTTTTTCAGCTTTCCCCCTAAGGATTCTTCTCTAGATCCCCTCAACTTCATTAAAAAGTTAAGGATTTTTACTTAATTGACGTCCTTTCTGTTTATTCGGTGTTTTGAGAAAATGAGCTAATAACTCACAACAATAAGAGAAAGGAGTGTTTTATGAGTACGGATTGCCAGACAGCTCCCGAGCCTCGCTGGTCAACATTAGCCAGTAAACCCTCAAGTTCAGTCATTCGTGATCTTTTAAAATTGGCTGCACGCCCAGAAGTCATTTCTTTCGCGGGCGGTCTTCCTTCTCCTGCCGGTTTTCCCATTGATGATATTGCCAAGGCCTGCCAAACAGTTTTAGCCCAGCACGGTAAACATGCTTTGCAATATTCCATGGTTGAAGGCGAAGTGGAATTGCGCCGTGAAATCGCTCGTCGTGAAACCCAAAAGGGTATTCCGACGACCTATGAACAAGTTCAAATCGTTTCAGGTAGCCAACAGGCACTCGATCTTTTAGCCAGAGTGTTCTTAGATAAGGGCGATAAGGTTCTTGTTGAATCCCCGACCTACATGGGCGCTTTACAGGCCTTTGATCTTTGCGAACCGGTTTACGTTGAATTGCCTTGCGATGAACAAGGGCTCAATCCTGCAGAATTCGGCGAAGAATGCCGTGGTGCGAAATTTGCAGTATGTACCTTCA
>URFF01000092.1 GCA_900546995.1 uncultured Sutterella sp. | reverse complement strand
GGTGAAACGGTGGACTTGCACCACCAGCAGTGCGCCCTGCCGGGCGCACCAAAAAAAAAACAGCACCCCAACCGTCCGGCCGGGATGCTGATGACATAATTTTTTTGCAAACGCGCTAAAGCACTTTCGACAAGAACGCCTTCGTGCGGTTGTGTTGCGGGTGATTAAAGATCTCATCAGGCGTGCCTTCTTCCACGACGCTACCTCCGTCCATGAAGATCACCCGATCGCCCACTTCACGGGCAAAACCCATTTCGTGCGTGACGACCACCATGGTCATGCCCTCTTTGGCGAGCTGCTTCATCACATCGAGCACTTCTTTGACCATTTCCGGGTCAAGCGCTGAGGTCGGTTCGTCAAAAAGCATCGCCTTGGGGCGCATCGCCAGAGCACGAGCAATCGCGACACGCTGCTTTTGACCGCCGGAGAGCTGCGCCGGATACTGATCGGCCTTATTGCGAAGTCCCACCTTATCCAAGAGCTCGAAAGCGATCTTTTCGGCCTGCTCTTGCGTCATCTTACGCACCTGAATCGGTGCCAAGGTGAGGTTTTGCAACACCGTCATATTTTCAAAAAGATTGAAGTGCTGGAAAACCATCCCGACTTCGGCGCGAATCCGGTCGATGTTGGTTTTGTCATCGATTTCTTCGCCATCGATATAGATGTGCCCTTCGGTCGGTTGCTCCAAGTGCGTGATGCTGCGCAAAAGCGTACTCTTACCCGAGCCCGAGGGCCCGATGATCACGACCACTTCACGATCTTTAATTTCCATATTCACCTTGGGCAAGACCACGTGGTCGCCGAAGGCTTTTTTCAAGTCTTTAATTACGATCATTGGATTTGTATCTCTTTTCCAAATAGGCCACTAAACGGGTAATCGGCAAAGTCATCGCAAGGTAAATCAAAGCGACAGCCGTCCAAATTTCCATCGCACCGTAGGTGCTCGCGATAATCAACTGACCTTGGCGGGTCAATTCTTCAAACCCGATCACCGACACCAAGGAGGAGTCTTTCAACATCGCGATAAATTCATTGCCAAGCGGCGGAATAATGCGCTTGAAGGCTTGCGGAATGATGATAAAGCGCATCGTTTGGCTCCAATTAAGGCCCAACGAGCGACCGGCTTCCATCTGTCCCTTGTCGATTGATTGAATACCGGCACGGAAAATTTCCGCGATGTAGGCGCTACTGTTGATACTGCAAGCCACAATCGCCGCGATAAACGGATCGATACGCGTACCGATTAACATCGGCAGCGCGAAGTAGATCATAAAGATCTGCACCAAAAGCGGCGTACCGCGCAAAAAGTCCACATAGACCTTGGCAGGCACACGGAAAACCGCTAACTGCGAAATTTGCGCAATCCCGATGAAGAGACCGAAAAAGAGCCCTAAGCCCACACTGATAGCGGTGATTTTCACCGTCACAATGGCCCCTTGCAACAGCAAGGGCAATGAATCTAAAACGAGCTGAAAGTCAAACATAGTGCGTTATATGCCTTAAAAATTATTGGGCTTTCGTACCAAACCACTTCTGATAAATTCGGTCATACTCACCGCTTTCACGAACTTTTTTAAGCCCTTCGTTAAGCTTGGCGACCATTTCCTTATTGCCCTTTTTCACGCCGAACCCGTAGTACTCGGCATCAAAGACTTGGGGTAACGTCGTCACGGTCTGATCGCCGCGGCGAGCGAGGTAGTAGTCAACCACGGGCTTGTCGTTAATCACAGCCAAGCACCCGCCTTGCTTTAATTCAAGGAAGGCTTCGGTGATGCTGTTATATTCGGTGACCTTGGCGTCTTTGACGTGCTTGGCCATCATGGCACCGGTCGTACCGATCTGAGCGCAAATCGTTTTGCCTTGCAACGAATCCAAGTCCTTTACCTTATCGAGGTTATCTTTTTTCACAAGAATCACCAGGCCGGACTGGTAGTAGGGCTCGGAGAAATCAATGCGCTTGACGCGTTCGGGCGTAATCGTCATGGCCGCGGCCGTCACATCAATAATGCGGGTCTGAAGCGAAGGAATTAAGCCGTCAAAGCCCATGTTTTGAATCTTCACATCGTCGCCCATCGCCTTTGCGACAGCGGTAATCAATTCCATATCAAAACCGGTGAGCTCTTTGGTTTGTTCATCCATGAACTCAAACGGAGCAAAGGTTGCTTCCGTGCCGACGTGTAATGTTCCGGCTTGAGCCGAGAAAAGCATCGAGGCACCTAAAATCGCAGCCAATACGTGTTTTTTCATATCCAATCCTTGTCCTGATAACGTCGGGCGTAGCACTGGGCACAAAACGCCCTTTTTTAGTTTGCACAGAAGTGTATTGATTCGACAAAAAGCGACAAGTTTTTGATAACGATCGACAAAGCCTTATAAAGTCGAAAAATAAAAACAAAATGTCGACCAATCGAATCTACTTAGATTTTCACCCCGAAAATCAAAGATTCTCCACAGGGAAAACACTCAAAAAAAGAAAAAGACGACCGCCTCTTGAACGGATTAAGTGGATAGAAGATCAATCAAAAAATGTATTCCGTTTAGGGGCACTATTAAAAATTTACAATAAATACGTTTTAAAACAATTAGATACAAAAGATGACGTTTAATATTCTTTTTTATTTTTTGTCGACTAAAAGAAAGTTTGAGCTAGCTCAAAGAAAGGGCAATTTTTCGAAATTTTTGTCGAATTACTTTGTTTTCTGTTGCTTTTTGTTGAAAAAGCGAATCAACAATTTGTCGAATCCTCCGACTTCTCGGATTCTTTTTCAAATAGCGTATTGGGCTCTTTGTCTTCAGGCAACGGTTCTTTCTTAAATCGAGCCAAAATCCACTCAAACGCTTTGATAAAAAGACCAACCGCAATCGCAGAAATCAATGTTCCTTCCCGCACGCCTTCAGAGTGCCCAAGCACAATGTAACCCACGGCTAACGCAATGATGACAAGCGAGACGTCATTGGCAATTTTCATGGAACTGAACGCTCGACGAAACGTCACCGACACGGCAAGCACAATGCCTTCGCCGGGCTGCACAATGGTTTTAGAGCGGACCTGCATCAAAACACCTAACGCCAAAACAGCATTGCCCGTCACGCTCAGCGCGAGATGCTCCCAATACGTGGAAAGCGTAATCCAGGAAAAAAGATGCATAGAGACATCGATGAAAAAACCAAAAACCGCCACAAGCGGCACTTGCAGGATGTTCCAGAGCGGAAATTTTTTCCTTAATAACAGCACTTGCCCCAGGATAAAGAAAAGATTCACGACAAAGGTGGTGAGTCCGAAGCTATAACCTGTAATGACGGAAAACACATAGGGCACGGTGCTTATAGGCGTTGTTCCCAAATCGGCCAATGTCACTAAAGCGATCCCAACCGTCGCTAAAAACATTCCAACCATTAAAAACAAAACTCGAAACGCCAAATTGACCGCACGCACGTCTTTCCCTTCAAAAAATAACAACACGCTGCCAGTTAAAAAACTGGCAGATACCAACACAAAACGCTTAAAGGAATACCGAATAACAAGAACCGTCATTCAAAGAAGAGCGATATTCTAACACCGGCCCAATCCTCTAACAGTTAGAGAATTTGCTGAATTTGTGCGACATTTCGAGACAAAGAGGCAAAAGAAAACGCGATGATTTAGGCAAAATGTTCACAAAGGAACTCAATATGAAGCGACGTATGTTATTGCCATTGATCGGTACCGGTATTGTCGGAGCAGGAGCCTTTGCCGGTTATCGTTTTTTAAATAGCCCTCGGTTCGGAGCTGAA
>URFF01000091.1 GCA_900546995.1 uncultured Sutterella sp. | reverse complement strand
GTCGCGGTCGTGGGTGGCGGTAACGCCGCTTTGGAAGAGGCACTTTATCTTTCCAATATCGCGAGTGTCGTTCACTTGGTGCACCGTCACGATCGCTTCAAAGCCGAACCGATCATGGTCAATAAACTGATGAAAGCGGTCGAAGAAGGCAAAATCGTTCTTCATCTCTGGCGCGAAGTGAAAGAAGTGTTGGGTGACGACAAGGCAGTCAACGGACTGCTTTTGAAAACCACCAATGGCGACCCCGAAGAAACGCTTGCGGTCGAAGGCGTCTTTATCGCCATCGGTCATACGCCGAACACCAAGCTCTTTGAGGGTCAACTGGAACTTTCCAATGGCTATATCGTCACGAAAGGCACGGCCACGCACACGGCAACGGCCACCAGCGTTGAAGGCGTTTTTGCCGCGGGCGACTGCCAAGACCAAACCTATCGTCAGGCGGTAACGTCGGCCGCGACGGGCTGCATGGCCGCGCTTGATGCTCAACGCTATCTTGAAAAGCAAGAAGGTTAATCATGCGAGGGAAAAAAGGCTTTGAAGCCTTGGAAGCCATTCGGGAACAAGCGGCAGAGTTTTCTAAATTACTGGAAGAAAAAGAAGCCGCTCACCAAAAAGAGCGCCAACGTCGGGAAGACGATCATGCGCTCTTTGCCGAGGAAATGAAACGAATTGGCGTGACTGGACGAGATAGTCACGAAAATGATCATGATCTTTTTGCCAAAGAAATGCAGCGGCTCGGTGTCACAGCATTGAAAGGACAGAAAAATCAAGTCACCCACAGCCCGGTCAAACCGAAACGGGCTGTCGTTGAGCAAACGCCCGCTAAACTTTTTGCCGAAGTGGGTCTTTCTGACAACTACGATGGAGCAAGCGCTGATGACTGGGGAGACCGTGAGTATGTCGCCGTGGGATGCGGCGTTGATCTGGCGAGAAATCTCGCACGCGGTCTATGGCCGGTAAAAGCTCAATTGGACTTACACGGCCTAAGAACTGAAGAAGCGCGTCGCACATTGGTCGATTTCATTTTAGAAGCGCACGAGCATGGCATTCGTTGCGTGCGCATCGTGCACGGCAAAGGTATCAATAGCGGTGAAGACGGTCCCGTTCTTAAGGGACTCGTTCGCCGTTGGCTTCGCCAAATGCGTGAAGTGTTAGCCTTTACTCAAGCACCGACCGAAGAAGGTGGTTCCGGCGCCTTAAGGGTATTGCTTGCGAAAAAAGTCGGCTGAATTTCGTTATTCGCGTACTGTCTGCCCGTAATCAGCCAACAGTCCTCACCTCCTCACAGGGATCAGTCCATCCGGACTACTTCTTAACGGATACTGATCCCTCACTTGCTCTTAATTCTTTCAACGGAAATTGGTTTAACTACACTCCCCCCTTGGGATGACGACATTGTTTAAGCGTTCACTATTCACGGCAAACTCTAATCCGCCTTAATACACTCAAACAACTATCTAGTTTTGCGTAATTTCTACTACGTAATTTCTCGTTACGCGCTTTCTCGATATGCCTCTAATGCTTTTCGAAGTCTCTGCAATTACACACATTCGGAGAAAATCTTTAAATTAACCAGCGTTTTCGCCATACAATGGTTAAAGCAATACTTTTTTGGGAGGTGGTCACCATGCAAGACATTCTCGAACTGATGCAAAAACGCTACACGACAAAGCATTACGACGAAACACGACGCGTAAGCGACGAAACCATGGAAAAACTCTTGGAGGTCTTGCGCTTGTCGCCGTCGTCGGTTAACTGCCAACTTTGGCACTTTTATCTTGTTGACAGTAAAAGTGCCATTGAAAAACTTTTGCCCGCTGTACCGGACTTCAACATTGAGCGCTTTAAAGCGCCGCAAATCATTATCTTTTCAGTGCCCACAACGGTGTCGGATGATTACTGGGACGCACTCTACGAGCAAGAAAAAGCCGATGGGCGTTACATTGGTTGGACGAGTTCGGAAAGACCGGATGCATTGCGTCGGCGTTCAGCTGAAAAGTTAAAAGATCCTCAGGCACTGAATCTCTACGCGAGCAACCAAGTCTATTTAGCGCTCGGTTGCCTCACCGTTGCCGCTGCTTCTTTGGGTGTCGATAGTACGATTTTAGGTGGCATGGATTTTGACAAAGTGGATGAAATTATGGGATTGACCGCCAAAGGCGAACACGCCGTCGTCGGCATGGCCCTAGGTTATCGGGCTGGAAACGACGCTAACGCCACACGTCCGAAATCGCGTTGGCCAAAGGATAAAGTGATCAGCCGTTTCGAATAATTGCCCCATTTGAAAGAGCCTTGACGGAAATCCGACAAGGCTCTTAATTTGGATTGACTCTATATCAATTTCCACTATTGAATCGGTTCTGCTCGGCTCTTGGCGGAAAGCTCGACAACACGCAAAGCCCAGAAAGCCATCTTGTCAAAAATTTCAGGCGGATATTCCCAAGACAATTCCCCATCGTCACCCGCATAGTGATGCATGATGAGATTGATGGCTTTTAGCCGATCATCCCCTTCGAGCTTTTCAATTTCACCGTGTCCACAAACGGAGAAATAATTTTGGCCTGAACGACAGGCCGGATCATCAATGACGATCGTCGCCGACGGCTCGGCAATGCAGAAACTCACCTTGGGATTTTTCTTAAAAAGATCAATCTTATGCCCAACGGGCGCACCATGGAAATAAAACACCAAGCCGTCTTTATCCAATTCATAGCCGTAACTCAAAGGAACAATGTACGGATACGGCTCATCATGAATCGAAAGCATGATCATGCGAGAGCGATGCAAAAACGCTTTGATGATGACCGGATTTTCAATCGCGCGGTCTTGCCGAAGCATTGTGTTATGAACAGTTGTCACAGTGGTCATAATTAACTTCCTTTTCTTTCGGTCTGTGGAATATGCGGCACCGAAGAGCCTAAAACCCGGGCCTTTAATTCCGCCAGTTGATCTCGTACAGCGGCCGCTTTTTCAAAGTCCAAATTCTTTGCGAATTCAAACATTTGCTTTTCAAGCTTCTTAATTTGCGATGACAATTCTTTTTCGCTCATGGCGCCCACGGTCTCAGCCAAAGGTTCAACGTGGACCGCATCGGGGTGATAAACCCCATCGATGATATCGCGAACTTCTTTTTTCACGCTTTGCGGCGTGATGTGGTGCTCTTCATTGTAAGCTTTTTGCTTTGCTCGGCGTCGTTCGGTTTCTTCAATGGCGTTTTTCATCGAATCGGTGATTTTGTCCGCATACAAAATTGCCGTCCCCGCCACATTTCGTGCGGCGCGCCCAATGGTTTGAATGAGTGAGCGCTCACTTCTTAAAAAGCCTTCTTTATCGGCATCCAAAATGGCCACAAGCGACACTTCCGGAATATCCAACCCTTCACGCAAAAGGTTAATACCCACCAACACATCAAAGACACCGGCTCTCAAATCACGGATGATTTCAACGCGTTCCACCGTATCGATGTCAGAGTGCAAATAGCGCACTTTCACCCCATTTTCACTTAAGAAATCGGTGAGGTCCTCTGCCATGCGTTTTGTGAGGGTTGTCACGAGCACCCGATCACCCTTTTTCACCCGCTCATTGATTTCTGAGAGCACATCGTCGACTTGTGTTACAGCCGGTCTTACGATGACTTCCGGGTCAACCAACCCCGTGGGTCGCACCACTTGCTCCACAATTTGAGAGGAGTGGTTTAACTCATAATCGGCTGGCGTTGCCGAAACAAAAATGGATCGACGCATCTTGCGCTCGAATTCATCAAAGCGCAGCGGACGGTTATCCAATGCCGACGGCAAACGAAACCCGTAAAGTACTAACGTTTCTTTTCTTGAGCGGTCTCCACGGTACATACCGCCCAATTGCC
>URFF01000090.1 GCA_900546995.1 uncultured Sutterella sp. | reverse complement strand
GCGCCATTGCCGGTATTTCGGATTTGAAGACCGCTTGGGATAGCGACAAGAAGGCTGAAAAAACGACCTACACCGTTGGTGTGGCCGATTGCGATGAACCGACCGATGGCAGCCGTTCTTCGAAGTGCACCTTGATGGTTGATATGCGTAGCCCCACTCAAGCGCCGCTTTCAGCGATTCGCGCTCAAATTGAACCGCAATTTAAGAAGGCCGTTGAAGACGAAAACGCCAAATACGGCGTAAAGAGCGGCGATAAGAATGCTGTGAAGATGAATCTGGTTTGGTTCGGTGATCGCCCGGCTTACCAACGTCCCAACTACGACGACATTATTTCTCAAGCTTTGTGGCAAGCCAATAAGACAATCGGCATCGATGTGGTCAAAGAATTGCCTGAACAAGCCTACTCCTTAAATGACAACGTGCCCGCCGCGATCGGTGTGCCGACAGTCAACATCAATTTGGGTACGGTGGCCGCCGGTGGCGGTGGACACACCTGGTACGAATGGGGTATCCCGGGTAACGGTGTCGATGAAGGCAAACGTCAGTTGCGCATGATCATGATGGGTCTTTTGGCCGCTGGTTATCACACGAGCGACGGCAAGGTGCTCGAACCGGGTGCCGCCCCCATGGGTAGCCGTACCACGGAAGAAATCTATAAATAATTGGCAGTAGGAGTTCTCGATATGAAAAAGACAATTGGTGCTGTAGCTCTGGCTGCAATGGGACTTGTCTCTGGTGCCGCATTGGCTGCCAGTTCGACTTTGACGGTGGATATTCTTGGCCCCGGCGGACACTCCAACGGCGATTACGGCAATGTCAATGCCGTTCACGCTGCCGCTCGCGCCGTGATGAATGTTGAAAAAGCCGTGCCTGATGCGGTGGTGAGCCACATCAACGGTGGTGTATCCGTTAACGCCATTGCCGCTGATGCGCACTTCAAAGTGATCATCAACGGTAAGGATGATGCTGATGTGAAGGCAAAGGCTGCGAAGGCAACTGAAGCGGTTTTGTCGGGTTGCCAAGCTGAAAACGCTTTCCGCGGTGTCAAACCCGGTACGAAAAGCGCAGACGGTCAAGCGATGGATATTCGCTGTACCGTTAAATAATCGCATCATTGCCGATTAGAAAAATCCGTCGGGGAGGAGACTTCTCGGCGGATTTGTTTCGAAATTCGAAAATCGTGGATAAGTTCATAGAAACACTCGAAATTTTTCTGAAAATCCAGTACAATGGCGCTCTTCACGGCGTGGCCCAACTTCCACGTTCGCTTGTTTTAATTTTTTAAAGGTTAAAAAACAATGTCTGTTCAAGATATCAAAAAGTCTGAAATCGTTGCTCAATTCCAACGCAAACCCGGTGACACGGGCTCTCCCGAAGTCCAAGTGGCTTTGTTGACCGCTCGTATCAACGAATTGACCCCGCACTTCAAGGAACACGCCAAGGACCATCACTCCCGTCGCGGTTTGTTGAAGATGGTGTCTCGTCGCCGTAAGTTGCTTGACTACTTGAAGCGTACGGATTTGGACGCTTATCGCAAGTTGATCAACACCTTGAATTTGCGTAAGTAATCGGTGGCAGAATAAAAAGACGACCTCACTTGGGGTCGTCTTTTATTAAGCCAAGACTGTTTCAAGTTTGATTTGAGGCGGAGTTTGTGATCGTTTCCTATTTGTGCGTTGCGATGTGAGCTTCGAGTGATCGGATCTGACACCGCAGCGTATCGGAAACACCGTCTCAGTCGTTTTTTAGAGGAATCTATACGATGACGATGTTTAACAAAGTCAGTAAGTCGTTTCGCTTCGGCGATCATGATGTGACGTTTACCACCGGTGAAATCGCCCGCCAGGCAACCGGTGCCGTCATTTGTCAAATGGACGATACGGTGGTTTTGGCCACCGTCGTGGCTAAAAAGGAAGCCAAGCCCGGTCAGGACTTCTTCCCGTTAACGGTTGACTACATTGAAAAGACCTATGCGGCCGGTAAGATCCCGGGCGGTTTTTTCAAGCGTGAAGGTCGTCCGAGCGAAAAGGAAACCTTAACCTCTCGCTTGATCGACCGTCCGATTCGTCCGCTTTTCCCGGATGGCTTCTTTAACGAAGTTCAAGTGATCATTCACGTTTTATCCGTGGATCCGGAAGTGGATCCGGACATCCCCTCCATGTTGGGTGCTTCTGCCGCATTGGCGATTTCCGGCATTCCGTTTAACGGCCCGATCGGTGCTTGCCGCGTGGGTTACATCAACGGTGAATTCGTTTGCAACCCGAAGCTTTCTCAAATGCCTGAAAGCCGTTTGGACTTGGTGGTTTCCGGCACGGAACGCGCTGTTTTGATGGTGGAATCCGAAGCCGATTGCTTGCCGGAAGACGTGATGCTCAACGCCGTGATGTATGGTCACGAGCAACAACAAGTGGCCATTAACGCCATTAACGAATTGGTGGAAGAAGCCGGTAAGCCCGCTTGGGATTGGCAACCCGCTCCGAAAAACGATGCTCTTATTGCCCGTATTCACGAATTGGCAGATGCCGGTTTGGCTGAAGCTTATGCGATTCGCAGCAAGCAAGCTCGCACCGAAAAATTGCGTGAAGTTTATGCGTTGGTTGATGAAGCCTTGGCAAAAGACGCGGAAGCTGCCGGTACCGAAGTGCCCGATCCCAACGAAGTGGCCGGCATTCTCTTTGAAATGGAAGCAACGCTCGTTCGCGGCAAGATTTTAAATGGCGAACCGCGTATTGACGGTCGCGACACGAAGACGGTTCGTCCGATCGAAATCCGTCAAGGCGTGTTGCCCCGCACGCACGGCTCCGCCCTCTTTACCCGTGGCGAAACGCAAGCTTTGGTGATCACCACGTTGGGTACGAAGCAAGATGAACAAATCGTTGACGGTTTGTTGGGCGAAACGCATGATCGCTTCATGCTTCACTACAACATGCCTCCGTTTGCCACCGGTGAAACGGGTCGCGTCGGTAGCCCGAAGCGCCGCGAAATCGGTCACGGCCGCTTGGCTAAGCGCGCTTTGAAAGCGGTGTTACCGAGCGAAGAAGATTTCCAATACACGATTCGCGTGGTGTCTGAAATCTGTGAATCCAACGGTTCTTCGTCCATGGCAAGTGTTTGCGGTGGGTGCTTATCCATGATGGATGCCGGCGTTCCGTTAAAGGACTATGTGGCCGGTGTTGCCATGGGCTTAATCAAGGAAGGCAATAAGTTTGCCGTCTTGACCGATATTTTGGGTGATGAAGATCACTTGGGCGACATGGACTTCAAGGTGGCCGGTACCGAAAACGGTGTGACCGCTTTGCAAATGGATATCAAAATCGAAGGGATCAACAAGGAAATCATGCAAGTGGCCTTGGCTCAAGCCCACGAAGGTCGTCAGCACATTTTGAATGAAATGCGCACGCAAGCTGCCGGTGGTGCTAAGGAATTGTCCCGCTTTGCCCCGCGCATGATCACGATGAAGATCAATCCGGAAAAGATCCGCGACGTGATCGGTAAGGGTGGTGCTGTGATTCGCGCTATCACCGAAGAAACCGGTGCCACGATCAACATTGAAGATGACGGCTCCGTGACGATCGCCTCGGTTCAACCCGAAGCCGGTTTGGCCGCGCAAAAGCGCATCCTTGAAATCACCGCTGAAATTGAAAAGGGCCAAATTTATGAAGGCACGGTGACCCGCCTTCTCGATTTCGGTGCCATCGTTCAATTGTTGCCGGGCAAGGACGGTTTGTTGCACATCAGCCAAATCGCCAATGAACGCGTGAATGCCGTGTCCGACTACCTCAAGGAAGGTCAAGTCGTGCGCGTGAAGGTTATTGAAGCTGATGAAAAGGGTCGTGTTCGCTTGTCGATGAAGGCCCTTCTTGAAGAAGAAAAGAAAGAGGCTCAACCGGAAGAAAAGCCCGCTGCCTAATCTAGATAAGCAGCAATAACGCTTACTCAATTAGCCGGAGATTCTTTGCGGGATCTCCGGTTATTTTTGGTGCGCCCGGCAGGGCGCACTGCTGGTGGTGCAAGTCCACCGTTTCACC
>URFF01000089.1 GCA_900546995.1 uncultured Sutterella sp. | reverse complement strand
GAGTCCCGGATTGTGATTCCGGTTGTCGTGGGTTCGAGTCCCATCTCCCACCCCACCGCTTCTTTCTAAAAAATCCCCAATTTTTTCAGAAAATAAACGACGATCTTGTCGTTTTTTTGTTATGCAAAAAAGCCCAAGAGTTTTTAGGCTCTCAGGCTTTGTTTGTCTAAAATAACCGAAATTACCTCACTTGCAGTTCTCGCAACGCCTTGATGCGCTCCTCAATCGAGGGGTGAGAGGCAAACAACGAACCAATTCCGCCGTTAATACCAAAGCCCTTGACGTTACCCGGCAATTCATTAGCCGGCTGTCCACCCAATCGAGCCAAGGCATTAATCATCGGAACCGTAGAACCCAACGCTTTTGCGGCACCGGCATCAGCTTGGAATTCACGATGACGCGAGTAAGCCATCACCAACATGGAACCCAACAAGCCAAGCACAATATCCAAAACCAAACTGGTAATGAAATAACCGGCACCGGGGCCATCCTCTTCGTTACGCAAAATCACGCGGTCCACAATGTTACCAATCACGCGAGACAAGAACACAACGAACGTGTTGATGACGCCTTGCATCAAGGTCATGGTCACCATGTCACCGTTTGCGACGTGGCTCATTTCGTGAGCAAGAACAGCCTCAACCTCTTCTCGGTTCATGCTGGCTAAAAGACCGTCAGAAACGGCCACCAAAGAGTTATTCTTTGACGGACCAGTAGCAAATGCATTGGGTTCTCCGTGATAGATACCGACCTCAGGCATCGCCACACCCTTGATTTCCGCCAACTTCGCGATCACTTCAACCAACCAGCGCTCCACACCGTTGCGCGGATTTTCCACATCAATCATTTGTAAACCCATGGTGCTCTTAGCCATGGTTTTACTCATGAAAAGACTGATAATCGAGCCCGTAAAACCAATAATCGCTGCATAAATCAGCAACGTTCCATAATTTTGATTGCTACCGGCGATTTGACCGAAATTCACGCCGAAAACCCAACTGACGATCGTCATAATGATCGAAAGCATGACCAAAATGGCTAAGTTGGTGAGCACAAACAAACCGATTCGCTTAAGCATTCAATACTTCCCTAAAAAGAATGGTTACAGGGCTAAAGTGTACGCAAAGTCACTGCAATATTCGCCCCGAAAAACATGAAAAATGTAACAAATACAAACAAGCCCGGCGCAAAAGCCAGGCTAGTTCAAAATCACTCCTCCAGGCGCTTGGGCGGATAGCTTCCCCAAGACGAACAACCCGGACAAAGCCATTGGAATCCCTTTGCTCTAAAACCACAATGGGAACACTGATAACGACCGAGTTGTGAGACGTGAGGCTTGAGTAATGTCGTCAAAAGCGTCAACTCCTCATTATTGGGATCGTTCTTTAATCGAAGTTCGGCTAATTTTTCAAAAGCCAACAAGGTCGGATGACGGTGAAGCTCTTCACGCAAGAGTCTTTGAGCAGCCTCTTCTCCTTCAGTCTTTGTCACTAATTCCAAAGCGATGGACAAGGTTTCAGCGCTCGGTTGATCCGTGAGCGCCCGGTGAATCATATTCATCGCCTGCTCATGTTGACCGATGGCTTCATAGGCTTGAGCCATTTGCCCCATGATCAACGTGACATATTCCGGCGCCACCGTCTCAACCCGAGCCCAATAGCCAAGGGCTTCTTCAGGACGAGATTGCTGCAAGGCAAGGTTACCGAGCGCAATCAAAGCGCGAACACTACGTCGATCAACACTCAGAGCCAAATCTAATTGGGCACGGGCTTCGTCAAATTTTTTGGCCCGTGCGGATAAAGCCGCCAACTCACAATGAAAGTGGGCAATCTCAGACTGATGATTTTCACCGGCTTCTTTTTCCAATGTGTTTGCAATGGAAATCGCTTTTTCCCATTCTTTTTCCGTGCAATAAATCTTTAAAAGCGCACGCAAAGCTTCCAAGTGATAATCGGGTTCTTTTAAAAGTCGAGTAAAACTGTCCTCAGCACGATCATAAATGCCGGCCTTCAGGTAATCGTGGCCCAATTCAAAAAGTGCCAGAGAGCGCTCCTTAGCCGGAAGATCTTCACGGTTGAGCAAGTGGTTATGAATGCGAACGGCCCGATCAAATTCGCCGCGACGACTAAAGAGATTTCCCAAAGCGTGATGTAGTTCTATCGTTTCAGGATCCAGTTTGACAACTTCAATAAAAGCATCAATCGCTTTATCGGGTTGATCATTGAGCAATAAGTTAATCCCTTTGTAATAGGTTTCCGGCTCTTGCTCCTCTTCGCGCTGACGTTGATCAAGACCACGGAACCACCAACCAGCCAAAAATAGAACCGGAACAGCAATCAAATACCAAAGCTCAAATTCCATAATGAAATCCTGAGGAAAGCTCAATTCTTATTATTTTAATGACAGACAAGCAAAAACGCCGCCGACAATCGTGTTAAGACGCGTTGACGACAGCGTTTTTCAGCAAATAAAGGTCGTTTAGCGACGACGATTCGTGCTGGGAGCGGCAGCAGCGGCCGGACGACCTTCAATATGGCGGAACGTGATGCGACCCTTGGTCAAGTCATACGGAGAAAGTTCCAAAGAAACTTTATCACCGGCCAAAATGCGAATGTGGTGCTTACGCATCTTGCCGTTGGTATAAGCAATCAGTTCATGACCATTGTCAAGTTTGACACGGTAACGGGCGTCGGGCAAAACTTCCAACACGACACCACTCATTTCAATCAGGTCTTCTTTAGCCATAATTCTCCATGGCGTCAAAAAGACTGACGCCATTTACGTTAAAAATAATTTTTCTCGCCTTCACAAAATACAAATACCGAAAGAGCGGCGCATACTCAAACGGCAAAAAGGTGAAGCGCATTTTAGAACAAAAACAAAGAGAAAGGCGAAAAAAGACGAAAAAAATTACTCTGCATGAACCTTTTTTGAAAAATTTCGTCCATAATAATGATCCTTGCTTATCTTTGTGGGGACGACCTGGTTTCGACAGGGGTCACGAAGTAGCTTGGTGCATGTCAAGGTCCAGTCACCTTGTAAATCCGCTGGAAATCAAATAAACGCCAATAACAAGCGTTTCGCTCTCGCCGCTTAATTTAGGCGAGGACCGCGCCGGTTTGCCTCTAGGCCGGGTTAGTTCGCTAACAGCGGTTTCATACTAATACAGGCTGGATTACCGGGAGGGCACTGCCCGGCAATCAAGATTTAAAGTGTCTGGTCTTGCCAGAACCAGTCAAGGGGTGGGAAGCAAGATGAGATTTTTTAAATACTTTGAATAAGCATGTAGATCCAGTTATGGACGATTTCTGGACGCGGGTTCAATTCCCGCCGTCTCCACCATTAATCATTCACACTCTATCCTATCAAATTTAAAATCCATTATTTTTCAACAAGTTAACAAGCACATCCACCCCGGAAAATTTCACAAAATACCCCTAGTCCATTTTTTTTGATGGACAAGATGATGGACAAAAAAAGTAGATTCACCCTGAAAAAAAAGAAACGGATGGCGCATAGAGTCTCCCAATCAGTTGAAAAAAGCTGATAGAAAATGAGTAACCATTTTTTCTAATTCAGCTTAGCGAAACTAGCACTCCCAACCGCCCCGTCGTATAGTTCTCTTCTCGTTATATCAGAGCTAGCAAAAAACTTTCATTTGAGCACACTATGATCTGCAATTTATGTCCTCGTCAGTGTGGAGCAGATCGCTCCACCGCCCAGGGATTAAAACGTAGTATCTGTCACGCGAGCGACGATATTGAAGTCGCTTTAGTGAGTCTGCACGCATGGGAAGAACCAATTCTTGAAGCAAAAAAAGGGGCTGGGACCATCTTCTTCTCACATTGCAACCTACGGTGCTGTTTTTGTCAGAACTACGAAATCAGCGCACAAGGTAAAGGTATTCGGATCACTACGGAGCGCCTTGCGGAAATTTTCCTCGAAGAAGAAAAACGCGGTGCATCCTGTATTGAACTCGTCACGCCCGGTCATTACACGCGCCAAATCCGTGATGCACTCATCGCGGCAAAAGATAAGGGACTGAATCTTCCCATTGTTTATAACTCAAACGCTTATGAGCTCCCCGAAACACTTCGGATGCTCACCGGACTTATCGACATTTTCCTTCCCGATCTAAAATATTTCGACAATCGTCTCGGTGAAAAGTATTCCGGTGTCTCGAAATACTTTGATTACGCCTCCGAGGCGATTCGGACAATGTTTGATAT
>URFF01000088.1 GCA_900546995.1 uncultured Sutterella sp. | reverse complement strand
ACGGGTATTGACGCTGAGAAAGGCACTTGGGTGGGCGGTATCAAGGGCTGCATGGCCGATATGACGTTAAACCTCATCAGCGCCAAAGCCGGCTGCTTCATGAATGATGGCAAAGACGCAAGCGGCATGGTGACGTTATCCGAACTTGATGTCTCCGTTCCCCTGTCTTCCATGGGGTTAATAGATACGGACGATTTCAAGCACGTTTTGGAACTTCGCAAATACAATTCGCACAAAGGCTCTTACGGGCACTGCGTGGTGATTGGCGGCTCAAAAGGAAAAACCGGTGCCGCGATTCTCGCCGCTCGTTCGGCTTTAAAACTTGGTGCAGGTTCTGTCACTGTTGAGGTAATGCTCGACAACCCACCGGCTTATGACCCGATGCAACCTGAATTGATGATCACCAACGATGAGGTGGATTTATCAACGGCTGATGTGATTGTGATCGGATGTGGTATGGGCTTTTCTGATCGAGCTAAAAAACGTTTGTCGGATGCGATCGATGCCAATGTTCCGATCATCATTGACGCTGACGCGTTAACAATTATTTCTGAAGATCAATCTTTGGAAGATCGTTTACTTGAACGTCGCGCCCATACAGTGGTGAAGCGGCTCGTCTGTTGCACCGTGATGTCAAGGAAATTCAAGCCGACCGTATTACGTCAGCTCGGGAGCTCTCTTTGCAAACTGGCGCCATTGTGGTGCTTAAAGGAACCGGAACGGTTGTTTCTCTCAGAAGCTCTCGCACCTGGGTGAATCCGACCGGTAATGCCTGTCTGGCTACGGCAGGATCCGGCGACGTGTTAGCCGGCATGATCGGTGCCCTTTTCGCTCAAAAGTTTGACATGGTCAGTGCCACCCTGGGTGCCGTTTGGTTGCACGGTGAATCCGTTCGCGCACGCAACACCGGCATCGTTGCCATGGATATCGCTGATCGGGCTGCCCGCGCTTTGGAAATTTTGCGTTGGGGCGGCAACCCTGATGACCTCATTGATCCGTACGATGAAAGCGAATTCGTGCTCGATGAAGACGGTCCCGGTGAGGCCTTAGCCCGAACGATGGGTAGCGAAGAAGCTTAACGTCGCATCAGTTTGAAAAAAGCCCCGAAAAGAATTTCCTTCTCGGGGTTTTTTGTTAGGAAGAAAAAGGCCCTGATCAAGTCAGAACCTTTTTTCAGTTATTGAGCGTCAGCTTCGCTCGGCTGATAATCGGGCTTATATTCATCTTTGAGAATTTCAACGCCGAATTTCGCTCTCAAGCCTTCAATGTAGGCAGCAATTTCAGCATTGCTGTAAAGATGTGCCAATTCGGCTTTACGCATGGCGACTTCTTCGGGCTGTGCTTCGGTCGTTTGAGACTTAAGCACACGAATGACCACATACGTACCGTCTTGAGACTGCATGCCGGTATAGGTCGGAAGTGTAGCCGCCAAAGGACGCAAAGCGGCGGTCACCACATCAAAACCTAAACCGTTCGGATTTTCCCGAGAGACGGCGACTTCTTCGGAGAATTTCACCGTGCTCTTTGTATTCGCCAACAATTGAGCAAGCGTTTTTTCACCTTCAGCCTTAGCCATTTCAGCCGCCTTTTGGTTAGTCAATGCCGTTGTGATTTGAGATTTCACCTCATCGAAGGCCTTGGTTGAGGCGGGATGATGCTTAACGACACGAGCGGCCAAAAGCGTATTGCGTGCCACTTCAATCGCATTAGTGTTGCGTTTGTCATCCAAGACATCAAAGCTATAGAGTGAATCAACGACATGGCCATTGATCACATCGCTTTCATAATCACGAGTCACACCGTTAAGGGTGTGCTTTTCAAGCTTAAAGGCCTCGATGACAGGATCCAACGATTCACTTTGCTCATAAACCATATTGGAGAAGTTTTCCGCATCGTCGGCAAACATTTCCATGGATTTTTGCTCAGCATAGAGCGCTTCGATTTCCGAGCGAACAGCGTTCATCGGCTTTAAAGTTGGCGCATGAATATCGTCAATACGAATGATGTGGAAACCAAAGGCCGATTTCACCGGCGGTAAAATATCGCCCTTCTTACCGGAAAAGACCGCTTGTTCAAATTCCGGGACCATGACGCCACGACCGAAAAAGCCCAATGCACCGCCCTTTTGTGCGCTACCCGGATCATCGGAATGTTCCTTGGCTAATTGATTGAAAAGCTTCGGATTGGCTTTCAAATTCGCATAAAGGTCATCGGCCTCTTTCTTGGCTTTTGCTTCTTCAACGCCGGCTGTGGAAATCAGAATGTGACTTGCACTCCGTTCTTCAGGGCTTGTGAAGCGCTGCGGATTTTGTTCGTAGAACGTTTTAACGTCTTCTTCACTCGGCTTAATGTTTTTGTAATTTGCGGGCGACAATGTCACGTACTCGATATCAACACTTTCCGGTACGGCAAAAAGGGATTGGTTGTCACGATAAAAAGCTTGTGCTTCCTCATCGTTAACCTTGACCTGTTTTTTGTATTGTTCAGGCGAAATGCTATACGTGCGAACCGTACGTTCTTCACTTAAGAGATTGTGGATGCGTTGAGCGATCGCGGTTGATCCCACGGAAGACGTTGCGATAGAACTCGTTAACATTTCTCGAGACAAATCACGACGCAACTCCTGAACAAACTGTTCATCAGACTTGCCGGAAGCATTCAAAAACTGCTTGTAAGCATCCGCGGAAAAACTGCCGTTACGTTGGAAAGCCGGGGCTTGCTTGATCACGCTAA
This sequence comes from uncultured Sutterella sp., assembly GCA_900546995.1. GTDB lineage: Bacteria > Pseudomonadota > Gammaproteobacteria > Burkholderiales > Burkholderiaceae_F > Aphodousia. The sequence continues at coordinate 1,552 of URFF01000088.1, read as the reverse complement.
TAGCATCGGCTTCGCCAATTGTCACGTAATCGGTCATTTGTTCCAATAAAAGCAAGCGTTCATTGATGAGGTTATTCAAAATCATCACGCGGGCTTCTTGTGTATCCAAAATATTGGCTTTAAAAGACGGCCCCATTTGACGACGCAAATTGTCAAGATATTGGCGCTTAGCAGCGTCAAAATCCATGACTGTAATCGAACTTTCACCGACAGTGGCGATCGTACTTTCTTCATCGCTCATGCGGTTATAGCTATAAATACCCGTAACAACAAAAGACGGAATGATGAAAATCATGGCGATAAACATCATCCATCGTTTATGTGTGCGAAAAGCCTGAAGCATTTCTAGTTTCCCTGTTAAACAAAATGAAGGATGCAACCGAAGTCGCAAAAATGAAGATATGATAGCAAGGAGTTAGGGAAAATGGCGTAAGTAGTCACTCTTTTGAGTAACAATCATGCTCATAGTATCGGAATAGACGAGTTTTCAGATCAGGATAGCAAAAGCGCAGCCATTTAGACTGCGCTTTTCTCGCTAAATTAACGAGCGATTAATATTCGAAAGTGCCTTTAAGGACGATTTCACCATTTCTCATCATGACACGATTGCGAGAAACCACGGTCGTCAATTCGAGCGAATCATTAAAGAGACAGGCATTGGCGCAACCGCCGACTTCAATGACACCCTGCCCGGCCAAGCCTAAAGCTTGACCGACATTGGATGAAATAAAAGTAATCGCCTTTTCAATCGGCATGCCGTGTTCAGTGATGAGGCGCTTCACTTCCGTGAGATTGCCCGCGACGCCACCGACACCCAATCCAACCATTTCCCCCTTTTCATTAAAGCGAGGCACCGAGCCGTGACCGTCGGTCGATAAGGTGATGTGAGTGGGATCAACGCCAGCCTCAAGAGCAGCCACCACGGCTTGAGCAGGATGTTCAAAGCAGCAGCTCGCACCGGTCGTAATATCAATATAGCCACCGGCTTTTGCAAATTCGACCGCAGCGTCAAAGACGTGACGAATACGACCGCAATGCGTCGGGCGAATATGCTTGATCGGGAAACCCCGGGCAACAATTTCCTTATACATATCGAAGCTGCCGGGGATATTGCCGGTATGAATGTGCAGGAATCCGGTCTTACCGGCAATCATGCCGCCCACACGAATTTCGGCCAAAAGGGCTAACACTTCGTCAAGCGTCGGGAAAGAGGAACGATGATCGCCCAAAGCGATTTTCACGCCCAAGCATTCCGGCACGAGGAACATGTCCTGTGAGACAGAGCCTGACATCGTGGTCGGCGGATATTTGTAGTTGGACGTGTACATCCAAGCAGAAACACCTTCCGTTTTTAATGCCCGAACTTTAGCCAAAAGGTTTTCGATGGAACGGGTCACAAAGTCCGTACCGGAGACACCAACAAGGCTCGTTGTACCGCAAGCAACCAATTCCGAGAGCATAATTTCAGGCGTACGGCTAACCGGACCGCCCTCACCGCCACCACCAGTGACGTGAATATGCTGATCGAAAAAGCCCGGTGTCATGATTTGAC
>URFF01000087.1 GCA_900546995.1 uncultured Sutterella sp. | reverse complement strand
TAAGAAGCTTTTTAACGAAGAATTTGTTTTAGGCCGTGATCCGCAAGTCGCTAACGAAGCAGAAGACCGTGCGCGTGCCCAAGGGGTGAGTGAAGAAATCCTCAAAGAGCTCGAAGGCTACACGGGTTGTTTGGCAGTTTGGGAAACGGGTCGTCCGGGTCCGGTAACCGCTTTGCGCTTTGACATTGACTGCATCCCGGTTCAGGAAAATCAGACCGATGCCAATGAAGCACACCGTGACGGCTATGAATCCACGCGTGACGGTTTGATGCACGCATGCGGCCACGACGGTCATGCCTCCATGGGGATGACGGTGGCTCACTGGGTTCACGATCACGCCGATGAATTGTGCGGCACGATCAAGATTATTTTCCAACCGGCCGAAGAAGGCACGAAGGGTGCCTGCGGTATCGCTCATTCCAATAACTTGGATGATGTGGATTACTTGATTGGCGGCCACGTGAATATCGCCAACAAGGTGCATGATGTGAGCATCGTTCGCAAGGGCTTTTTGGCTACCACCAAGATGAACGCAAGCTTCACGGGCTTGGCCGCTCACGCCGGTGGCTCGCCTGAACTCGGTCGTAATGCCTTGATGGCTGCCTGCTCGGCTGCTATGCAAATCATGGGTATTCCCCGTCACGGTCAAGGCGCTACGAGTGTGAACGTCGGTGTGATTCACGCCGGTGAAGGCCGTAATGTGGTGCCTGCTCACGCCGGCATGGAAATCGAAGTGCGTGGCAGCAACGCCGAAATCAATTCTTATATGCAGGAACGCGCTGAAGCCATGGTTCGCGGTAGCGCCATGAGTTACGGTGTGGATTATCGCTTGGATGTCGTCGGTAAAGCCGAAGACGTGGTCTCTGATGAAGAATTGGTTCAAGCGATTGTTGATGCGGCAAAAGCCGTGGATACGGTTGAAGATATTCACATCGTTGAATCCTGCGGCGGTAGCGAAGACCATTCGCTTTTGATGCACGCGGTGCAAAAGCATGGCGGTAAGGCGGTCTTCTTTGGTTATGGTGGCAACGGCACAGTCGCTCACAGCTCGTTGTTCCAGATCCAAGATACCGAAACATTGCCGATCGGTTTGGAAATCTTCGTTCGTTTGCTCACGAAGTATAACGTCAAGGCTTAATCATTAGTCGATAGCAAATGGGGCCGACTCCGATGGAGCCGGCCCTATTTAGCATCAAAAACTATCTTCGCCTTTGCCTATTATTTGTTTTCCGTTCCACAAAGAATTTTCAGGATATTACGGTAAAGGTCGTAAAGCGAGATGAGGTGCTTTTCCTCAAAATCGAAGTGACTGCGGTGATGGGCATCTTTAAGTGCCGACCCCATGATGAGGTAAGCACATTTGCCACCGTGGGCCTGTACGGTCTTTGCGAGGATTGAGCCGTCCTCACTACCACCGAAAATCATCGAATCGCTCACTTTAGTGATATTGGGAACGCCTTGCGCCGCTTGTCGGGCAATGTCAGCCGCTTCAGGATCGGTCTTAAAGTCATAGGTTTGACCGAAAACCGCATAAGTGGTTTCGCAGCCGTACATATCACCGGCTGCTTTAAGGCGCTTTAATGACTCATTGAGCATAAAGTCGCAGACCTCTTCATTTTCACCACGAACGTCGCATTGCAGCCAGGCGTTAGCCGGAATCACATTGCGACCTTCGCCACCGTGAATGATGCCGACGTTGATGCGGCTTGCGCCTTTATAGTGACGGGGCGTTGCCATTGCTGACAGTGTGCCGGTGGCTGCGGCCATCACGGCATTGTGGCCTTGTTCCGGGTGCATGGCCGAGTGAGCGGTTTGGCCCTTGTAATTGACGTTGAATTTTGCCGAGCAGAGGAATTTTTCCGGTGCCAGCACGAGTTCGCCGGGTTCGGCGTCACAACCGAAGTGACCGCAGTAGAGGTAATCAATATCGTCGAGAATGCCACTCTTACTCATGGGACGAGCGCCTCGACCGCCTTCCTCACCGGGTTGAAAGATGAGTTTGATGGTGCCTTTGAGTTGATCGCGATTTTCTGCAATCCACTGAGCAAGACCGGACAAGACGGCTTGAGGGCCTTCGTGAGAGCAGGCGTGCATATAGCCCTTGTGTTCGGAAGCAAAGCCTTCGCAATTTGGAAGGTGATCGGCAGCATCCGTTTCCTGAACCGGTACGCAATCGAGTTCACAACGAATGGCAACAACGGGACCAGCGCGACCTGTGCGGAAAATACCGACCGCACCCGTTACGCCATCAAGGCGAGCCAATTCTTCGTCGGTGACGCCGCGGGTTTTCGCAAGCGCCAGACCTTCGGAGATCTCATTGGCATTGGCCCCATAAATGTAGTCCGGATGGATGACTTCTCGGCCGCATTTGACTTCAAATCCTGCCGCCTCCATGGCTCGAATGGCCTTTACGGTTGAAACAAATTCAGCCCAGCCCGGCTCCGGCCATTTGTGCAATTCACGGCGCTTGGCGATAAGCCACTCTTCGTTAATTGGTTCACGGTAAGTCATACAATTTTGCTCCCTTAAGTTCGCTAGTTAATAGGATTAATGTACGAGCATTTTAAGAGAAACACCACTAGCGTTTCCGATTGGGTTATCGTTTAAAAAGAAGTTTTTTTGAAGGGGCTTTAAATTGCATTTTTTTCGCGCAATGCGATTGAATTGAAAAAAGATGATGTCAAGAGAGAAAAAATGTGCGACAATGAATTATCTTCACATGAAGATAAGTTTTTATTGGGAGAGAGCGTTATGGTAGAAGCAAAACCGTTTCCGATGGTGCGGGAAGTCCCGTACATGGGCGTCATTTGGGTCGTGTATCAAGCCTCTTTACGAGGGTTTGTCAACGGTGACCCGGATTGGTGCAATTTAGGACAAGGCCAACCGGAAGTGGGCGAGATGGCTGGCGACATGCCCCGTATCAACCACATTGATTTAGAACCGGGCGATCACGCTTATGGTCCTGTGGGTGGAACGCTTGAAGTGCGCGAAGCGATTGCCGATATGATTAACCGTGAGTATCGCCAAGGCAAAATGCCCTACGGTCCGGAAAATATCAGTTTCGCTTCAGGCGGTCGTTTGGCGCTCACGCGTCTTTACACGATTTTGGCTGACGGTTGCCGAATCGCTTATAAAAACCCGGATTACACGGCTTACGAGGACTATCTGTATGGTCTACGTAACCGCTGCATGCTTTTGCCGATTTACGCGAAAGCGGAAGATGCGTTTAAGATCCCGGCTGAAAAACTCGCTGAAATCATTCATCAGGAACGCATCAACTGTTTTGTTTTCTCCAATCCCTGCAACCCCACCGGTGAAGTGATTCAAGGGGATGTCTTGAAGGGTTATGTTGAAACCGCACGCCGGGAGAACTGCCTTTTAGGTTGCGATGAATTTTATTCTCACTTTATCTATAACCCGGACGGCAGCCCTGCCAATCGCCCGGTTTCCGCTCTTGAGTTTGTGGACGATGTGAATAAAGATCCTGTGGTTTGTTTTGATGGTCTCACGAAGAGTTACCGTTATCCGGGATGGCGCGCCGGTTGGGCCGTGGGACCGGCCGATATCATTGAGCAAATCAATCGGGCAGCTAGTGCTGTCGACGGCGGTCCTTCGATGCTCACGCAACGGGCAACTCTTGAAGCCATTAAACCGGAACGGGTGGCGGCAACCACCAAAGCGCTTCGTGAAAACTTCGCGAAAAAGCGTGCCGTGATGCTTTCTGCGTTAAAGGAAATGGGTATTCGGACGGCTCAGGATCCCTCCGGCACTTTCTACGTTTGGGCTTGTATTGAAGATTTGCCTGAACCGATCAATGACGCTGACAAGTTCTTCTTTGCCTGTTTGGAAAAGAAGGTTATGACGGTACCGGGGCACTTCTTTGATGTGCGTCCGCACCGTGTGCGTCCGGCGGTTGAACCGTACCGTCATTGGGTACGCTTGTCTTATGGTCCCAACATGGAAACCCTCGTTAAGGGGCTCACCCGAATGAAAGAAGTCGTTGACAGTTACCGTAAGTAATCGATTCCTGTTAAAAAATCCCGATTTGTCAAACTTTGCGAATCGGGATTTTTTGTGTGTAATTGGCAAGGGCGGTCAAAAGTGAATCATTAACCGATCAACCAAAGCAGTCATCAGAGAAAAAACGGTCAACCAATTTCAGGACAAGTCATATATTGGTATTTTTTTATGTTAATTTTGTGAAATGTATAAAATATTCATTAATCTTTAGAAATTGCTATTTTTTTGAGGAAGTGATGACTTTTTCTAAGGCTTTCCAGTCAATTGACAAAAAAATTGGATACGCATTTTTGAAAGCTAAACTTCAATTGGCCGTTTTTGAGCCGAATGTTTCCGCTGAACTTAGTTCAGCCGTCACTCGTTTAATTCGAAAAGATACCTTGTTGTTGGTGCCGACACGGTATCGTTTATCAAAGGTTTCGTAAAACACTGCCATTCATGACGGTGATATAAGAAATCGAATGCTTCTAAAAGTGAAGTGTAATATGATATAGTATTACACTATGCAAATTACCTGTAGCTTTCGTTTTGAACTCCAGCCCGACAAAGACCAGCGGT
>URFF01000086.1 GCA_900546995.1 uncultured Sutterella sp. | reverse complement strand
TGACAAGGGGAAGTGCCGCCAAAACCAATAAGGAGAAGATAAGTAGGAAGAGGCCGCTTTGTCGGAATATATTGCCCAGCTCCAAATAGCGTTTTGCGCCGTTGGCCTCTCCCATGAGAGACTGAGCCGCAATGCTGTAGCCGAAGGCAATCATGGTGAGCAGATAAAAACCGATTCCGCCGATCGCGGCGGCCCCCACGCTCACTTCGCTCACCCGCCCCAAGAAAATAATATCCGTTAAGCCAATGATCTGTTCAAGGATCAGGCTAAAGAGCATCGGCGTGGCTAATTTGAAGATGGTTTTGGCATCCGTTTTAATCAAAGACATATTTTCCGAAGTCGATATCGACGGTTAAAACCAACAATGGGGGAGCAATTCTCCCAAAGAGACAACGCGTTCTTTGAGAAGACATTCAACATTTTGATAATTCGATGGCATCATTTGCGCAATCAACTCGCGGCAAGCGCCGCAAGGTGGCATTAGTTCGCCATTGGTGTTGATTGTGACAATGTGTCGGATCTCGTTTTCTCCGGCTGCTAAAAGTTGGAATATAGCGCCGCGTTCCGCGCAAATGCCAAGCGAACAAGCAGTGTCGACACAAACACCAGTAAAGATCCGACCTTTGCCGGATTCAATGGCGCTAGCGACCGAGCCCACCTCAATCCACGGTGAGACTGTCCGTGGATTAAGCGATTGAATCGCTGTGTTTCGCAGGTGATGCCAAATGGTTTGCATGGATTTCTCTGGAGTGACTGATGCCAGCATGTTAACATTTTTTTGGGGAAAAGGAAACGCGACTGAAAGGATTTGACGTTAAACGACGGAAACAGATAGAAAAACGCTAGATTTTCGCAATAAAAACAAATACACGGAGCTGAAACGCTCCGTGTGTTCTTTCTGCAAAACAATGGGGGTCAGTGCGTATGACGAACCGCCAAGAGTGGATCAGATACTCCGTCAACGCCTAAGAGCAACGCAACCGTGAGCAAAGCGGCTTGCGGCCCTTCGTAGGCGTTATCGGTGTGCTCGTACCATTCATTGACTGTGTGATTTTGTCCGCCTAAACCGCCGGCGCTGATGGTGACAGCGGGAATGCCCAAACTAATCGGCACATTGGAGTCAGTCGAAGCGCTGCGGTAGGAAGTAATGGGCTGACCGATCAGGTCTAACGCGCAGCGGGCCGCTTGTAGCGTCGGACTGGAGTCGGGCTGCATGCCGCACGGCCGCTCGCCCAGCTGAGTGATTTTCACTTTAACTTCGTACTCGGAGCCAATCGCCCGGTACCGTTCGTTTTCCAACCGAGCACCTTCTTTGAAGCAAGGCATGATCCGGCTTTCCAGCTCAGTCAAGCTCTCTTCGGCGTTGCTGCGCATATCCAGTTGTGCTTCGGCGTGGCTTGCGATGCTGTTGATGCTGGTGCCACCATTGACTGTTCCGACAGTGAACGTGGTAAAGGGATTGACGGGCGGAACGATGTCGGCAAAAAGGGCGACAGCCCGGCATAACGCGTGGTTTGCGCTCGGTGCGATGCCGAACATTTTATAGCTATGACCGCCGATGCCATCGAATTCTATTTTGTAGCGCCTTGAACCGGTGGCTCCGCAGGTGATTGCCCCGGGCGTGATTCCGTCCACAGAAATAAATCCGTCAACCTTATCAGCATTTTCTTTGAAAAAATGTTTGCTGCCTCGAAGATCGCCGTTAGCCTCTTCACCGACGGTGCCGACAAAAATCAGATCACCTTTCAATGCAAGGTTGAGCGCTTTGACGGTGCGCATGACCTGAAGACAAGTGGCAACCCCTTTGGCGTCATCGCCGATGCCAGGCGCGAAATAGCGATTGCCGACCTGACGCACTTGAGTGGGCGTATTTTCCGGGAAAACCGTGTCCATGTGTCCGGAAATAACAAGGCGGGGACCGTTGGGATCACTGCCGGGATATCGTGCGATCAAATTGCCTTCCGAATCAGTGTGAATCTCTTTGAAACCATCTCGACGCAAAATTTCCTCAATTTTGTTTCGGCGATTGGCTTCGCCAAACCGTGGCGATTCGATAGAAGCGATCTCAACTTGGTCTCGCACGCATTGGGCGTCATTTTGTCGGATATGTTCCAGAGCCTTTTTAATGGCAGGGGAACTGACTAGCTTTTTGCCTTTTTCTGTGACGGCCGGATCGAGTGGTGAAAGGGACGATGCGGAAAAAGCCATGATAACCTCCCGAAAATAATCAAACTTTTCTCATTATCGTCCTTTGTTTTTGACCTGGATCAATTTCTTTTATTGCTAGATTTCATCGGTTTGATTTATGTCAATTATTTTCTGGCACTTTAATTTTAACGACTCTTTTAAAGTGAACGAGAATCATTATCATGCAAACGATAATCGTTCTCAATTATAAGGGATTGAATAAGGATTAAAGATGGCCACTGATGAGACCGCAAAATCATTTGAGTCCGGCGTCAGAAAGATGATGAAAAATAATGCTAGGACAATCAATGAGATAATTGACTTTAAGGCAACTGTTTCCGATAACCCTTTACGTGACGCGTTTAACGCGAAGGTGACGGTTCACAGTGACGCCGGTGGCATGCCAGTGATGGACAAAGAGGCTATTTCATTAATTGAGTCTCAGTACGATATTTGTCGAGACCAACAAGTCAATGAGACCCGGATGGCCTATATTCATGTCCCTTTTTGTGAAACCCGTTGCTTGTACTGTCTTTTTTATCAAAATCCGCTGCAGCCCGGCGCCGGTCGTCATTATGTGGACCTGCTCTTGAAAGAACTTGAGCTATGGTCAGATCGTAAAGCTCAGAGCGAAGGCCTTGTTCACGCGGTGTATTTCGGTGGTGGGACGCCGACAGCGCTTGACGCAGAAGACATAGAGCGGATGGTTGAAGGCGTTAAGAAATACTTGCCGTTGGCCAATGACTGCGAAATGACATTGGAGGGGCGCTTTCATCATTTCGATCAACACAAAATGGAGGCAGCCTTCAAAGCCGGTGTCAATCGGATTTCTTTAGGTGCACAGTCTTTTGATGCCAAGGTTCGTCAAACCATGCGACGGGTTGATGGCCTCGATGCGATGATTCGCACCATCGAAGAATTAGCCTCATTTAATCAGGCAAGCATTGTCTGCGATCTCATCTACGGCTTCCCATACCAAACCATGTCCATTTGGGAAAACGATTTGAAAATTGCCTCTGAACTGCCTTTGGACGGAGTCGACTGTTATCAGCTCAATGTTTTTGAAAAGTCGCCGCTCGGAAAGTTCATTGCGAACGGAAAATTGCCCGCTGGAGCGGACAAAGCCGAACGTGGGGAAATGTTTGCCCGGTCGGTCTCTTATTTAACCGATGCGCAGTGGCGTCGCCTTTCTAACAATCACTGGGCTCGCACTTTCCGGGAGCGCAATCTCTATAACCGATTTGGCAAAAGCGCCTGCGATTGTTTGGCTTTTGGCTGTGGCGCGGGCGGAAAACTCAACGGCCACAGTTTCATGATGCACCGTAAGCTGCTCGATTGGGAAACGCTGATCTCACAAGGCATTAAACCGGTTGCGTTTGCGACTCGTCCCGGACCTCACTGGAGCCTTTTGCGCACCATTTCATCCGAGATGGAACTAGGACGCGTCAATTTGAAGCAAATCGGCCAGCGATTCGCGCTTGATGTCGACAGCCTTTCAGCTGACGTGTTCAAACAATGGGAATCCGCAGGGCTAGTTCGAAAAGTCGGGGATTGGCATGTGCAGACACTGGTCGGCCAATTTTGGCATGTCACGATGAGTCAGCTGCTGATGAATGTTTTGGCCTCGCGACTTAACGGCCGGCTCATCTGATTAAACCGAAACGGTTTTTTAACACAAACGGGAATAAGCCAATAACTTATTGCCCTTGATTTTGAAATGAAGACGTATCTCTCTACCAAAAAGACGGCTTTATCTGTGGCCGTCGCGGCGAGTTTTCTCTCTTTTGCCGTGAATGCCGCCGAAGTTTATAACGCTCAGGATGTGGTGGTGACCGCCTCTCGCGTTGAGCAACAGCTCGCCGATGTCAACATGAGCGTAACCGTCATTACCGAAAAAGACATTGAGCAAAACGCTGGCGCCCAGACGATCGCTGATCTTTTGGAAGGCAATGTGCCCGGTCTTCGCATCAGCAACGACGGCGGTCAAGGCATTGATCGAATCAAAATGCGGGGAGAAGACTCTTTCCGCACGGTTGTGATGGTTGACGGTCAACGCATTTCCGAGCAAAAGTCAATGTCCGGAGTGCCGCTTTTGATTGATCCATCCCAGGTGGAACGTATCGAAGTCATTCGCGGACCGGCCTCAGTGCTTTACGGTTCCGACGCCATCGGTGGCGCAATTAACATTATTACGAAAAAGGGCGGCACCAAACCTGTTCAAGGTTCTGTTTCCACCGGATTTAATTCTTCTTCTGATGGCAAAGACGCCGCCGCGAGCATTTATGGTGCCGTGGGAGGATGGAAATATCGTTTAGGCGCTTCCGTGCAATCCCACGAGAATTTGGATACGCCGGCTGGAGAAATGGCTAACACCGAGTTTTCTTCAAAAAGCGCGAACGCCTTTCTCTCGTATGACATTGATCCCAACAAGACCGTGGGTTTGTCTTTGAGTCACTATGATCTTGACTTCATGTC
>URFF01000085.1 GCA_900546995.1 uncultured Sutterella sp. | reverse complement strand
TAAGGAGCTTGAAGCTCTTAAGCCGCAAACATTGGCTGATCTACATGCCAATATTCCGGAAATGGGGACGATAACGATTCGAACCAATCAGCCTGATCTAAACAGTCAACAGGTCTATTGCATCTATAAACAACGCCAAGCGATCGAACAGTATTTCAAAACCTATGGGGATACGATGCAATTTGAGTCCTCTTACATGAGAGGTCGAGATGAGCAAGAGGCTTGGTTATTCCTGAACCATTTATCTTCAGTGTTTGCCATCGAAAGTCTGGAAGAGATTGCTCACATACAGGAGAGCAAAAATATCTCACTGAAGGATCTGACTCAAACACTCAATAAGATAACGGCAGTGAAAATCGACAAGCAATGGAAAGTGGCACCGATAAAACGATCAGTGGAGAAATTGTGTGAAAAGTTAGGGCTAGATTTAACGGATGAGTGTGTCAATAATTTGGTATGCCCTTGACTCAGGGCATACCTAAAAATTAGCGTTACGGATTAATTAAGAAAAGTTAGATTGCGTTCAGATCTTTTTGCAGCATTTTAACGCTATTTGCAATGTGTTCCGAACGATCAGCAATCACCTTTTGCCATACCGGCAGTTTTTCACCCCATAGCGTCTTTTGACGTTGCATATCGGCTTCTTGTGGGCCACCGATTGTCTCTCGCTCTTCAACAATCGAAGCCGGATTCATCGCAGCCATTAGCGTGTCTTCATCCAAGGGCATTTCCGGAGCCAAATCCGTTTCTTTTTGAGCAAAGAGTCTCCACTGCTCGCAAAGCTCCGCATAGGTCACATTGGAGGGCATCTTGGTGTTAGCACGGGCCCAAGTAACCATGACGCTTGCGAAGTGATGGCCCTGACGGAAGGGAACGCCCGCTTTTTTCACCAGGACATCGGCGATATTTTGAGTGCAGGTCCAGTCGCTATTGAGTTCTTCAAGGGCGCGGTCTTTGTTGATCTGCAACCCTTCCACAATGCCTTTGAAGGTATCGAGCACGCGGTAGGCGTCGGTCATCCATTCCAAGTTAACTGAAATGTCACGAGCATCGGCCATGCCTTCGTTTAAGTTATGCATGCGCAAGAGCACATTTTGCGACTCGGCAATCACGATACCGGCATTGCGACGGCAGTCGTTGATCAACCCCGGATTGCGCTTTTGCGGCATGGCGCTTGAAATGTAGGTGCTGCCCGCTTTTTGCAAAATAATCCATGGACGGGTTTGAGCGTATTGGACCATGAAGTCTTGAATGAAACTCGTCACTCGAAGCATCAAGGCTTGAACGGATTGCGAAAGCTCCAACGGGAAGTCGTTGCCACAAAGGTGAATCGCGTCAAAAGCGTTATTGCCGGTTTGAGCAAACCCCAACGCGCGAGCTGAATACGCTTGATCCAACGGCCAAACGGAACCGTTTAACACGGCGCCACCCATCGGGCAAAAATCAAATCGTTCGAGACACTCTAAAAGTCGCTCTAGTTGACGGGCAAAGGCTTGAGCCTGAGCGTAAAGGTAATGACTGTAGCGACCCGGCTGCGCTTGCACGCCGTTTGTGTAAAAAGGCACTAACGTGTCCCAATATTGATCGGCCTTTTTCAAAAGCGCCTCAATCAAAACGTAGACACCACGGGCTAACACCAAAGCGCCTTCACGGAGTTGGGCGGCATTGGTCGTGGCCAAAATATCTTGGCTTGAGCGACCGACGTGCAAAACGCTCGCCGGCATACCGGTGCGTTTGAGTAACTCGGGCTCAAAGGTGATGTAAAGCTCAGGACGAGTCCAACGACCTTCATCGGCATCAGACTCCATCGCGGCAAGCGCCCCGCGGATGGTTCGAGCCAACTCCGTGGACAACAATCCCCGACGAACATTGCCGACCACACTGGCTTCGTTGATTCTGAAAAGCCAATAAGCCGTATCATGGCATTTGAGCGTTTGAAGCGCTTCAAACGCTTCACCGGCTTCAGCCTTTGTCATCGTCATTCCCAACATGTCTCATTACCTCACTTAAAGATTTCGGTGACCTCAGACTTCACCGAGGTCACCTCTCGTTATAACACCTTTGACCCGATTAGAAACGATGCATCATGCCGACGATCACTTCATGAGCATAGATTTCATCCTCGTTGAAGTCTGCGTCTTCCCAGAAGTAACCACCGATCGCATACACAGACGTGCGCTTCGAGAGCGGGTAGTTATAACCTAAACCGACGTTGAAACGGCTGTAATCTTTATTGTCAGTTAAGTTTTGGTTTTCACCGAAACCGTAGCCCACGGAGAGCATGGCCTTGCCACCCGCGATTTGAGTATCGGCACCCAATGCGATCGCCCAACCATCAAAGCCTTTCGTCAGGTCGCCGTTTGCTTTTTGAGTCAAGGTCATCGGAGCGAATTCTTTCGTGGAGTAGCCACCGATGTATTGGACATTATCCATGTATTCCACAGCGGCGTAGGCTTTAAAAGCGCCGAAATTGTAGTGACCGCCGACGATCGCTTTATAAGAGTCGTCTTGGACACCACCAGTCTTGGAACCCATCTTCAACCAGTCAACCGCCGCAGCGACAAAATACTTTTCACCGGTGACCGTCACACCAAGAGCGGAGAAACGATTGACCTTGGAGCTACCTTCTTTATAGGTTTCGCCATTGATCGTTTTGTCATCGCCGAAAGAATGTTGCAAGTGCAATTGCACGCCGTTCATGACCGGGGTCTTATAGTTGATCATGTTGCTGTGACGAGCCGTTGCCAACGTACCGACAAACTTCCAGCCGCCCGTCATATTGCCCCAACCGGCGCCAAACGGGTTGGTGCGGCTATTGAAAAGCCCCGTGGTGCCGGAACCGGTGGTCATCGCGGGCATACGACCGAACTTGATTTGCCCCCAAGTATTGGAATCCATGTAAACACTGGACTCACGTTCAAAGAAAATGTTGGGATTGTAAAGAGCACCCGTATCGGCAAGGAAGGCGTGTTCCAAATGAAAGCCCACCGTTAAATCATCACTGATTTTTTCCTTACCGCGAACACCCCAGGTACTCACATTACCCGTACCTTGACTGAGATTGCTCTTACCGGGCGCCATCGCAACTTTGCCATTTTCACCCAAATAAGCTTGTTTGCCACCGACCGGGCCGCCCATCGTGTCGGCCAAATCTTCGTGCAGGTAGGCCATGCCTTGATCAAAGAAACCGAACATTTGCACATCGGCCGCCATTGAAGCGGTTGCGAAAGAGGCGAACACCGCGGCACAGAGAAGAGATTTTTTCATTTTTAACTCCATTTTGAGAGAGAGGGGGAGGATTAAACCAATACCAAAGCACCGACAATGGTGGCTGCAAACATACCGGCAAAGGCACGCTTGGAGACTTCAATGGGCGAGACTTTGGCGATACCGGCCACAATGATCACGCAGCCTGCCAAGGGGCTGGCCGTACGACCGAACTGACCGGCCAACGCAGCCAAAAGGCCCAAACCGTTACTCGTCATGCCGAAGGATTCAGCCGCCGGGGTCACCGCTTGGTTAAACGCCCAAATAGCGGACTCACCCGAACCGGTACCCATCGCCATTAAGAAGGGACCGATTGAAGCGCCCCAACGGGCCACTTCGTTACTGTGCTTGAGGTATTCAATGAAAGCGCCCACGGCACCCGTGGCTTGAAGACCGGCCACGAAAACACCGGCGGCAATGATCAAACCGATCACGCTCGCGTAACCACTACCCAAACCCTTGAAGAAAGACTTCGACATTTCGCCCGGGTTTTTCATCGTGATTAAGCAAATGAAGATCACACCGATGATCATGGAGGTGACCACATCGATGCCCGACTTCGGGAACCAGAGCGAGCAGACAATCAAAATGCCCATCGGAACGAGCGGCGCGATGGCCTTTAAGGGATTGACTTTGAAACTCGCCGTTTCTTCAATGGCCAAGGCGTCAATTTCTTCTTGCGTCATCTTGTGGTCTTTGTACTTGAAAATCGAAACCAAGGACAAACCCACGCAGGAGATAAGGAATAAACCCACCACGTAAGGAGCGGCCCAACCGATAAAGCTCATCAAGGGCATTTTCGCCATTTGAGCGATGTAAATATCGTGAGCGCAACCGGGGTTGAGCATCAAGCCGCACATCGTGCCACCCGCGACAGCGGCCGCGGCTCCTGCAGGACGGATGCCTGCGCGAATCATCAACGGGATGAAAGTCGCACCGACCGTGGCGGCGGTCCCGGCTGCCGACATAATGGCAATATTGATCAAGAACGTGATAATCGTGCAAATCGGGATGAGGAATGCCCCCAACTTACGAAGCGGAGCGGCTAAAGCGCTCACCAAGTGCACGTCACAGCGTGAAGCGGTCACAACCGCCGCAAAACCCATGGCGCCGCAAATGGCAGGCACCAACGTGGGATTGGTCATGCCTTTAATGAAGGCTTTAAAGGCTGCCACCGGTTGACCGGCGATGCAACACATCACCAAACCGGCGATAAACAAAACCATACGGGTCTCAAGGCGCTTCACTAACGCGTAGATCACGAGAAGGATTACCGCTACAGCGCACCAAATCTGAAACGTCATCGTTTTTCTCCAAGACAATAAAGAGGAGCGCGATCTTTAGAGGACCGCACGATGAGCATTATCCCAAATTTTCCATTAGACCTTAAAGGGACTTTTGAAGTATCATTTTCCTAATGG
>URFF01000084.1 GCA_900546995.1 uncultured Sutterella sp. | reverse complement strand
ATTGAAAGAAAGTTTGCCGCCTGCGACATTCATTCGAATAGCCGCACGTGTCCATTCACCACTATCTTGATCAAAACCACTGGCGATGTGTCCATCGTAACGCAAGGCGAATTGGGGATCGGCTACATAGGTGGTGGTGTCTTCAATATTCTCCGCATACTTCACACCAAAATTCAGTTTCGTCACAAAATCGGATTGATTTGAACCTTCCGGTAATTGCAAACGCTGATCCTCTGGGTTCCATTTGGAAATAATATCGCCTGACAGATAAGCACCGTTAAACACATTAATGATTTCAACAAGCGCATTGTCGGCAATGAAAATCGCAGCCTTTTTGCCGATAAGTGTGCCAGCCACATCAAAAGTTTTGATGAGAGGACCGTTTAGGTCATCTGTGAGGAAGACATAGTCCGGGTAAATCTCTGAGGTGCAAATGTAACTGCCGCGTAGTTCAATATCATCACCCAATAGATTGGATCCAAAGTCAAAGCGTGCGGCAATCCCCTCTTCGCCGAGTGCCGTGACAGTGCCGAAATGCGCAATCTGATGATTTTTTCCGTAGGAAACTAATAATCCGTAGCCTTCGTTTCCGTTAGCCTCAATAACCGTGTCAGGGGCAATGCGTAAAATGTTTCCAACCCCCTCGACGCGAACGCCGACTCCATAACGGCCATTCGTTAGGATGTCAGCCGCCTGTGTCACATCAGTGTAGCTACCGTAGATATGAAGACCGATCCCCCAAGGGTTCTCATTGGCTTTTCCCACTAGCCAATCGGTTCCGGCGGCATTTCGCGCATAAAAAGGATTCGTGTTAACAAAGTGATAGCGGTTATTTTCATCTTCACCACTTTGATAAACGGAATAGCCAAACCAATTGCGCCGATCCAATTCAAAACCGAGATCTTGCATAACCGCCAATTCCGCTTCCATGAGCACGTTCCAGTTTCGCCAATACTGATGGCTCATAAGACTATTTTGAAGTTCGATGTGGCTTAGCTCGGCGATCCAAGCCAAATTGAATCCTGACGCATCAAGGGGGGTGAACTCCCACCCCCTGACAGGAAGTCCCGGGACACGTAGATCATGCCGATCGTCAGGAAACGCGATCAGGGCACCTTGAAGAACCTCGTTGACATGATCGCCCGTGAAGTATATGCCGCCCCAAGAGCTTCCCTGATCCATTTCAAGCGGCATATTAAATTCATTGTGACTGCCGGTATTTTCCCATGAGATCACCATGCCGGGCCTAGGCGCATCTCCGTCAACATCGCGCAATCCATAATTCCAACGAGAGAGAACCTCGTCAAACGCTGTCGTCATAACCGGATAACCACCTGGTTTTTCCTCGGTTAGGCTTGTGTTTTGCATATTGTTCGCACCCATACCAAGCGAGTGCATCAATTCATGCACAAGAGTAGCGGATAAGGCTGGTGACTCACCATTTTGAGAAAACGAATGTAGCGATCCCTCGTACCACTGAGCATCTTTATTCATCGGGCGATTAATCAAAATAGCAGCCGTAATACCGTTGTTTGATGCTGAAAAATCGTTTTCAAGTAATGCGGCTGAAAGCCATGTATGACCATTTGTCATTGACATCGAAGTGGAAGCAGCGTTGCCGTCGTTGGCCAATCCAGGAATAACTTCAATAATAGGCGCTGAGGTGTTCTTTAAACCGCCCTCAAGAAGGCTTGCCCAGTAACTGACTCCCTGTGTAATTAAGCTAAGTTCCGTTTCTGAGAGTTGGCGCTCACCAACCATTCCGGCCCAGTCGCCTGTTTGTCCTGATTCGCCGATATCAAAAATTCTTAAAGTAACAAACGGTTGACCGTGCGGAGTATCAATAAACAAGTCCTGATAGGCAAAGGCTTGGGAAGTCAAAACACCCAATAAGCCCAAAGACAACAGTGAGGCTTTTCTCATCATACAATCAAAGTTCAAAGAGGTCGTTGTTGTGCAAAATAGTACGACATTTCAAACCATATTTGCTTAATCACTTGGGATTTTTTCTAACACACAAAACCTTTGAACTCGTCAGATTTCTTGGGAGATCGCAATGATCCTGATGTAATCGTGTTAACGCAACACCGGAACACGTTTGACCACTTGCGCGCAAACCCAAGCACAGGCGAAAACTTCCAAAAGATAGCCTCCAAAAACGATGTAGTTCAAAAAAGACGACTGAACCGACTCAATCCAGTTAATGAGTATCCAACGCATGTCACCATGGACAATATAGATGTACATGGAAATGGAACCCACAAATTGCAACACCTTTGAATAGGCCCAAGAAGGCTTTTTGAAATGCTCATAGATTATCAAAGCCAGCAAGGTCACTGTCACGAAACTCAAATGGAAAAAAGACAAATAAATAAAACCCAACGGTAGACAAATTAAGAGCACGACCCAAGAGTTCTTCGGCAATGTTTTGCCCATCGCAAAATAAACGCCTAACGCAAAAACGCTAAATTGTCCAAGTGGCGTTGCATAAACATACAATTGCTGATCCAGCATCGGTTGGTAAAGCATTGCTGCCAAGAGAACAAAAAGAGCACAAACCAAGAAAAATTTCCTCGTCGAAGCTTTTCGGCAAAAGCGATAAATCCACGGGAAAAGCAGATAAAACTGAACAATTAACGCCAAAAACCACCACACACTCACGAAATAATAAAGTTTTCCCGGGCGCAGGTTTTCCGTAAAGGTTAAAAACTTAAGGTATTGAAGGAAAAAGTCCCTTGTTATCGGATCTTGCGTAACTAACGCTCTATAGACACAAAGAAACAAAAGGCCAACAAACGATAACTTAACGACCTGAAGAATTTTTTTGATTGAAACCGAGTAAAGCTCAGAAACAGTATGCAGATTCGAAGACAAACATTTTTTCGTTAGCCCATATCCGCTTAAGAAGATGAAGATATGTACTCCATAGTGCCCAAAAAACGAAACGAACGGATGGAAGGCATCCAAAGGATTGGCCAAAATGAACATCAACACATTCTGGATGTGCTCAGGGCTGAACGTCATTTCATTTTCGCCGGTCACCGGTGGCAAAAAGTGAAAATAATTGTGGGCAACAATGAGCAAAATCGCCAGTGCCTTTAAAGCTGTCGTATCAGATTTTTTTAAATCAAAACCCAAAGCATTGGTTGAGGTCATTCGCTTGTCCTTTCCTAAACAAGTTTTGACTCTACTGATTCTTTAATTTAAAGGTATTTCGAAAAGCTACAAAAACGAAAACACTTCTTCGAAAAGTCGATGACAAGAACGAAAAGTTAAAACGTTCGTCTGAAAAATCAAAGCGCAATCACTAACTTAAGCGTTTTTATCAAACGACTTTAAATGGTTGTATTTTGTTGCAAAGTTTCAGAAAAACGACAAAGAAAAAGGCCGAGCCTATAAAAAGCTCAGCCCATTTTCTGTATCGGAAAACAATCGAAGAATTACTTCGAGAGTTTTTCCTTAATACGAGCAGCCTTACCGGAGCGTTCGCGCAAGTAGTAGAGCTTGGCACGGCGCACATCACCGTGACGCTTCACTTCGATGCTAGCGATCGTCGGGGCATAGAGTTGGAAGGTACGTTCCACGCCTTCACCGCTCGAGATCTTACGAACGATGAAAGAGGAATTCAAACCACGGTTACGACGAGCGATCACAACGCCTTCATAGGCTTGCACGCGCTTGCGGGAACCTTCAACAACGTTCACGTTCACAACAACCGTGTCACCGGGAGCGAATTCAGGATAGGTCTTGCCAGCGGTCACGCGGGCGAGTTCTTCTTGTTCCAACTTTTGGATCAGATTCATTTTTATCTCCAAAACCATCATCATGTAGTCTGCGATCGGTCAGGCCGCGCATCGTCACTACCGATAGGATGGACTTTTTAAATTACAAAAAATTTCCGTCTTGTACGGAAAGGCGCAATTTTATAGCAAATGAAAAAAAATTGCTTGTCCCATCATGACTTACATCGGTCTTAGTCCAAAAAACTTAAGCCTAGGTCAGTCTATTCACACTTCTTGCCATGCAACAAATCGTCTTTGCTGTCCTTCAAAAACCAGAGCGACTCGAATCGGCTGGCGCCCCGAAAGACTCTCGCCATAATGTTGAGTTTTCATTTGTTCAACCGCTTCTTTTAAGAGCGCCTCAACTTCCGAGTCCGTGTCGGCATACTTAAATTCAAAAATCCAGTGCCTGTCACCCACTTCGACTTCCATGTCGCTGCGACCGTGTGCGTTATGCACTTCGACTTTAGGCACAAGCGCGGCTCCTATTAAAAGCACCTGCAAATAGGCCCGACAGGCCGCTTCGTTGGCGATCGGATAACGGACATAATCAATAGAACCTAGGGCCCGATTAAAGTAATCAACGACGGTTTCCGGCGTTTCCGAGGCCATGACTTTGGCGAGTATCGGGACTCCCGACTGAGCAATATTGCGCCCCTTTAACAATTCGCCGGCGTAAAGTTGAGCCATCGAGCGGGACACTTCTTCATTTGGATAACCGAGGCGAACGTAGTCTCCACCCACTTTCTCTTTAATGGTTAAATAGCCGGCTTGTGTTAAAAGTGCTTCAATGGAAATTTCGTCGTACTGTCGGCTCGCTGACAATTCCGACAATGAAACCAAAATCGGTTCGTCATAAACAGAGGGCGACTGCAGAGCATGGTTAGTGAGATACTTCATCAAAACCGTGGGTTGCCCACCACTCGTGTACCAATAATTTTGAAATCCCAATTCAGGATAATTCAAGAAATTCAAAACAG
>URFF01000083.1 GCA_900546995.1 uncultured Sutterella sp. | reverse complement strand
GGTGCTGGTCTTGAGGCAGCTCCTTATCCGGGGCAATTGAAAGCGCTTCATACCGTTTATGAAGCCGCTCAAGCGCAAGGCCGATTGGATTTGATGGAAATGCCCTTGGGACAGGCCGCGCAAACGGCGCCCACCGGATCGGCTCAGGCTGCTGTTAAACGATTAATCGATGAATTTGAAGCGATGTTGGGAGAACGATATGCCGATTAAGATTTTTACCGCACTCGTTGTGCAGGATATGCAAAATGATTTCATGGCCGACGGTGCCTTGCCGGTTGCCGGGGCCGAAACGGTCATGGCGCCGATTGCCGCAATGGCTGAGACCTTTTCGCGAGTGATTGTGACGCAAGATTTCCGGCCGGAAACTCATGTCGCTTTCGCAGAGAATCACCCCGGCCATCAAGTCGGTGAGACGATTCAAACGGAAGCGGGTGATGTCACGCTGAAACCAAAATTCTGTCTTGAGGGCTCCGTGGGCGCTGATTTAGCCAAGGGACTGCGTTTACCGATGTCACGCGTCATTGCCATTTTGAAGGCAACCAATGCCGGTATTGATAGCTACTCAGCGTTTTTAGAAGCCGATCGTAAAACGGAAACCGGACTTCAAGCTTATTGTGAGGACCGCTTTGTGAACCGAATTTATCTTTGCGGCTTAAACCGTGAAGATCAGTTGGTGCATACGGCGTTGGATGCTCGTCATTACGAGCATGATGTGTACTGGGTCACGGACGCTATCGCGGGGTTTGATGCTCAAGGCGCGGATGCGGCCACCGCTGAAGCACTCCAACTCAAGGGTGTTCACTTTGTGACAAGTCAAGACGTCCTCAATCGAGAAATTAAATAGAAAGAACGTTTCCAATGATGATAGATTGGCACGCTGAGACGATATTAGCGTGCCAATTTTGTTCGTATGCGCCTCTTGTTATTTTCTTAAAGTTCGGCGTATAGTGAAAGGTACTATCGTTAACCCTTAAGCGAAGTCTGTTTATGCAATACCTTCAATCCCTATGGATGGTCGTTGCGGCCATTTTTTTTGCCGTCTATGCCGTTTGCGTGAAATACGCCGGTATGGAAGGTATCGGTTCTTTTGAAGTTCTGTTTTATCGTTCCATTTTCGGTTTGGTGGTTTTCTATAGCCTCATGCGCTATCGCCACATGACCATTCACACCAAGCACCCGATTGATCATGCGTTGCGTTCGGTCGTCGGTGTCGGTGCTGTGATTGCCGGCATTTTCTCCATTTCACACCTCAATGTCGGTTTGGCCATGACCTTAAATTACACCTCGCCTTTGTTTGTTGGGTGTTTTACGATCGGCATTGCGGTTATGCATCATCGGGGGATCAATTGGAAGTTGCTGTCCACGTTGGTGCTCGGTTTCGCAGGTGTCGTGGTGATGCTCTCGCCCACGATCACGCCCGATGAGTATCTACCCGCGTCGGTTGGCTTGGCAGCGGGCTTTTGCACGGCCGTGGCTGTCACTTATGTGAAGCGCTTGAGCATTTTGCATGAGCCTGAAATGCGCATTCTCTTTTACTTCATGTTGGCCGGTACCGTGGGTGGCTTGACCGGCACGCTCTTGACCGGTGGCTTTACGATGCCCAATCAAGCGGCCTTGGTGAGTATTTTGGGCTTCATGCTTTGCGCAACGTTTGCTCAATTCACATTGACTCGAGCCTTTAGTCGCGGCAATTTGGTTTTAAGTGGTGCGCTGCAGTACACCGTGGTGCTCTTTTCAACCATTTTGGGTGAGATTGTTTTCGGAGAACCCGCCACCTTCGCGATTGTCTGCGGCATGGTGTTGATTGTGGTGGCCGGTATTTCGGCAAGCTACTTCACCCGTCAGGAAAATCAATTGGCTCACAGCGTGAAAAAGGCCACAACGCCGGGGCACGCCGAAGCGCATCAACGTCATATGGATGCACGTGAAGCTGGGAAATAATGTCTGATTGCTTCTGACTTGTGGAAAACGCCTCAAAACCGATTCGGTCTTGAGGCGTTTGTTTAATTTGGATAAGAAAAGCCCCGATTCGGTATGCAAACGAAATCGGGGATGGAGTAAATTAGAGATAGGAAATTATTTTACTTCGTCCAATTCTTTCAAGCTCTTAATCGGTGTGAAGGTACCGTCTTCGTTAGCGCGGAACACATAGTGTTCTTTCAAGTAGATGATATCCTTGCGATCAACGGATTCCAATTCGGCCAAAATGGCAGCACGGGCAACCACCTTGGCGCCTGCGGCCACGGCCAACGCTTCGATGGCGGCCAACGATTCACCGGTAGCGAAAACGTCATCAATCAAAGCCACACGTTTGCCGCGCAAACGTTCGGCTTCCGAGCCATCCAACCACAGCGTTTGTTCCTTTTGCGTTGTGACCGAATGCACTGTGTGCGAAAGCGCGTTTTGCATATAGGGCTTGTAGCTCTTGCGGGCAACGACGAAATCTTTCATGCCCATTAAGCGGCTCATTTCATAGGTCAAAATGATGCCTTTGGCTTCTGCCGTCATCAAAAGATCCACTTCGGGTAAGCGACGCACGAGTTCCGGCGCAACGGTTTGAACGAGTTCAGTGTCGGAAAGCACCACAAAACTAGCCAGAGCCATCTTGTCGTTGACCTTGACAAAGGGGAGCTTACGCTTGACACCCATGAGTTCAAAATCAAAGTATTTCATTTCAAAAAATCCTCAAAATAGAAAAACAAAACATCGATAAAAGGATTCTAACAGTTTCCGACTTTTTGCTGATTCAAACCGTTGCTCGGCAAAGCAAATTGCCTTAAAGCAAAAAACTCGCTCTGATCTGCCGATATCTTTAATCCTTTCTCGGTGCGAATTGTTTGTCGTAATTCAAAAGGAATTTGACGAATTCGGGCGCAGTGAAATCGGTTGCGATCAGGCGGTGTCCGGTATCAAGTGCACGGATGCGTTCAAGCTCCTCTTCAGTTAGTTCAAAATCGTCGATGGCGAAATTTTCTGCCATTCGTTCGCGATGAACGGATTTCGGGATGACGATGATGTCTTCAGTGGTTAAAAAGTTCAAAGCGACTTGTGCAACCGTTTTCCCGTAACGCTTGCCGATTTCAGCGAGCGTTTCGTTTTTGAAAAAGTTGTTTTGCCCTTCGGCTAGCGGCGCCCAAGCCATGATTTTCGTTCCATAGTCTTTTGCCAAAGCCCGCATTTTTTGCTGCTGGGTGAAGACGTGGGTTTCAAGCTGCAAAATGGCGGGCTTGATGTTCATGTTTTCGGCGAGATCGACAAAACGGTCGTCGTAGAAATTGCTCAGCCCGATTGCCCGAACCTTGCCGGATTCGTAAGCCTTTTGCATCGCGCGGTAGGTTCCGTAGTAGTCACCAAACGGTTGGTGAATCAGCAACAAATCGATGTAGTCGGTTTGTAGTTTCTTAAGTGACTCGTCGATGCTTTGCGCGGCTTTTTCTTCTCCCGCGTTGGAAATCCAAACTTTTGTTGTAATAAAGAGCTCCTCGCGGTCAATATGTGAGGCTTTAATCGCGCGACCAACAGCTTCTTCGTTATAGTAGGCTTGGGCGGTATCGATACTGCGATAGCCGACTTCAAGTGCTTCGCGTACGCAGCGCTCGCAATCTTGCGGTGTGATTTGAAAGACACCGTATCCTAAAAGCGGCATTTGAACGCCATTATTCAATAAGGTGGTTTTCATTGTTACATCGTCCTTTAAATTAGTCATGAATACGGTGTAAACCGATAAATTTCGTGGTTGCTAGATCCTGATCATCGTAAATCGGGCTTTTACCCGTATCCAATTCCGCGATGGTCGCCATTTCCGCTTCCGAGAGGGTGAAGTCAAAGCTATTGAAGTTTTCGATCATGCGATCTTTACGCACGGACTTCGGAATGACCACGACATTACGTTGATTGAGCCAGCGCAAAATCACTTGTGCAACGGTTTTATCGTGAGCGGTTGCAATGGTCTTCAATGTCGGGTTATTGAAGATGTCCTTTTGACCTTCGGCAAACGGCGCCCAGGCTTCATGAACGATGCCCTCGGCCTGTAGGAAGGTGTTGGCATCATTTTGTTGGAAGAAGGGGTGCGTTTCCAGTTGATTAAGCGCTGGTTTGACTTCGTTGTGAAGGAAAAGATCTTGCAGACGTTCGTTGGAAAAACTCGTGACACCGATTGCACGAATAAGTCCCTCGCGGTGCAGTTTTTCCAGCGCACGCCAGGCGGCGTAATAGTTGCCGTAGGGTTTGTGCAACAAATAGAGGTCAATATAGTCAACCCCCAATGCTTTCAAGGAATTATCGAATGCCTTGAGCGCATCCTCGTACTCGTAGTCTTGCACCCAGAGTTTGCTCGTGATGAAAACGTCTTCGCGTTTGATGCCGCTTTGGACAATTGCATTGCCCACTTCTTTTTCGTTAAAGTAGCTTGCCGCCGTATCAATGAGACGATAGCCCACTTCCAAAGCGTCCAATACCGCTTGCGTGGTTTCAGATTTCGGAATTTGATAAACACCGAAACCCACGGCCGGCATCATCACACCGTTATTAAAGCGAACTTCTTTCATCTTTTAACTCCTTTAAAACAAAGACTAAATCGTTAAAATGAATGTTAGCTTGCAACGATCAATCCGGTTTATGCTTTTCTGATGGAAAATGTCACTATTCGGAGTTTTGCGTAAAAATGAGTTCGATTGCTGAAACAAATACATCCCCGATTACCTTTGCCAAGTCCGTATCGACGTTGCTGGCCGACCGAAAGTATGGGGAGATTGTGCATATTTTGTGTTTGAAAGGTGCGCTCAGTTTTCTTTTTCAGGAAACGCTCTATAACGTCGGTCCCAACGATTACGTGATTTTGCCCAATGTGCGATTGGCACGATCGTTTAACGAATCGTCCGATTTCGAAGGCATTGTGATGGCGTTAGATGAGCGTTTTGTGACCGGTTTAGCGCTTCGCAGTAACTACGGTGTGATTGGGCAATTGGCATTGCTACAAAATCCGGTGATGAAATTATCCGCTGAGATTGCTTTGCGTTGCGCCGAGGATCTTCGCCGCCTCAATGAACGTCTCCACGATCGCGGTCATTATTTCTATGAAGAAATGATCGGTCACCTTTTAATGGCGCATATTTTGGATCTTTACGACATTCACGCTAAAAGCGCTCGTATGGAGCGTCTCTCGGATCGAAAAGCCGATCTTTTAAATCGCTTCATTGGCTTACTCATGCGGGGCGACTATCGCGAGCATCGGCAATTGGATTATTACGCCAAGGCGCTTTTTGTGAACGGTCACTATCTCTCGGAAGTTTGTCGAAAGGCAAGTGGTC
>URFF01000082.1 GCA_900546995.1 uncultured Sutterella sp. | reverse complement strand
TGCCGATGATGTGGACCCGGCGACCTTCACTAACGCTGTACCAGATGAGCTATTTCTGAAAATTGTCGCCTTGATTCGCCTCGCGGTGCCTTATACGGGCATGATTATCTCCACGCGAGAATCCGCTCGTGTTCGCGGCAAGTGTTTGGAAATGGGGGTGTCACAAATCAGCGGTGGCTCTCGAACGAGCGTTGGCGGTTATGTGATCAAAGAGGAAAAAGAAGAAAATTCCGCGCAATTTGAGACGAGTGATCGTCGTACCCTCGATGAAGTGGTGAAGTGGCTTTTAGACGGCGGGTATTTGCCGAGCTGGTGTACCGCCTGCTACCGAGCAGGGCGCACAGGAGATCGCTTCATGTCACTGGCAAAGACAGGGGAAATCGCGACGTATTGCCAAGCCAATGCGATCATGACATTGAAAGAATACGCAGAAGA
The DNA here is from genome assembly GCA_900546995.1 of uncultured Sutterella sp. GTDB lineage: Bacteria > Pseudomonadota > Gammaproteobacteria > Burkholderiales > Burkholderiaceae_F > Aphodousia. The sequence continues at coordinate 4,996 of URFF01000082.1, read as the reverse complement.
CTACGCTCGCCCACAGACTCGCGAAGCTGCGAAAAAAGTGATCGAGGCGGAAATTCCCAAAATTGATCATGAAAAAATCCGCAAAGCAAGTGTGATTCGTTTGCAGATTGAAGAAGGGGAACGGGATTTCAGGTTCTAAAGGATTGAATCTTTCCCATTCAAAGGCCGGTTAGCTCAAAGCTTCCGGCTTTTTATTTAAAGATTGATCCTAATCAAATGTAAGTGATTATTTTCACATGAAGGTAGATCTCGGCCGATAATGAGGACCGGAGCAGTCTCTTGTTTTCGCTAGGAGGAAATATGACAACTCGTTCTTCATTGGTCGCAGCGGCTGTTTCAGCGGCGCTGTTAACGTTACCCATGTCTGCTTTGGCCTGCTCAACGGTTATTGTTGGGAAGAATATTTCCGAGACCGGAAAAATTTTGATCGGTCATAATGAAGACAATGGCGGTCGCATCATGAACGCCCAGTATTGGGTGCCGCCCGCTAAGCATAAGGCTGGTGAAATGATCACTTATGAGCCGACCGCAGCAAAAATTCCTCAAGTTCGTGAGACACTTGGCTTTTATTGGTCTCAAACGCTTTCGCCCAAGGGGCAGTCATTCTCCGATGGTTTTGTCAATGAAGCCGGCGTGGTCATTGTGTCCAACAATTGTTCAATGATTTTTGACAAGGATCAAAAATTGACGAACGGCGGCATCGGTTACGGCATTCGCAGACTGTTGGCCGAACGGGCTCATTCCGCTAGAGAAGCAATTGACATCGCCGCCGATTTATTAGCCAAGTACGGTTACAACGCTGAAGGTAGAACTTATACCATTGCCGACGGTCATGAAGCTTGGCAGCTTGCAATTCACAAAGGCAATATGTGGATAGCCCGCAAGATTCAGGATAACGAAATCGTTTACATCCCAAACAACTTCATGTTGGGCAAGGTTGATGTCACGGACAAGGACAATGTCATTACATCGCCGGGGTTGATTGAGCGCTTGATTAAGACGGGACACTATAAGCCGGCCAAGGCTGGAGATTACTCGGATTTCAATTTCCGCGAAGCGGTTCAGCCGCTTGCTAAACGTACTGCTGAATACAATTTCCGCCGCAACCAGATCGCTTGGGAATACATTACCGGTGACACCATTAAGGACGCCGATCAATTCCCGTATTCTGTCGTGACAGACCGTCAATTCACGATTAAAGACGTTCAAAACATCCTTCGCGCTCATGAGGAAGAAATTGGCGATGATGACGGGTGGTATCACCACTTAAGTTATGGTCCGTGCCGTACGGCAACGCATGAATCTGTTGTGTTTGATGTTGATGTCGAACCGGTGTTAATCGCCAGTTATCGAGCGTTGGCTCGCCCGTGCGAAACACCGTTTGTTCCCTCTTATCCGCTTGCTAAACCCAGCGAAAATCAAAGCTTTATGAGTGCGGCTACCGCAACGAAGGAGCATTTCCACGCTCAGCCGACCCGTTTTGACTATCACCCCGAGTATGCCTCAATGACCTTCGTCAATAATGCGAACGTGATTGATTATCAACGCGATGATTTCAAGAGCAACCTGAAATTCATCCAAAAGTTGGAAAAGAAGTGGGCTGAGGAAAAGGTTGGCATCGAATCTCAGGCTCGGGCCGCTTTGAGTGTTTCAGAAGACAAGGCACTTGCGATTTTGCACCGTTACAATGTCGCTAAACTCACGGAAGCCCAAGGCGCAATCCAAGCTCGTTTGGATCAAATCGCACCGCACAAGATTGTAATTCTGTCTGATACGTTGGATCCAAAGAGCAACGCAACCATTAAGATCGCCTTGCTCAGCGATGAAGATTTGGACGCCACTCAAATCAATCGGGAAAAGACCTATGCCGGCATCAGTCGGGCCAGCGACGGCAAGGCGTTGATGAGTGACCTGGCTAAGCCGACGGCGTACGCCATTGAAGACATCAACAGCGATGGCAAGAAAGATATGGTGATGAGTTTTGTCCAAAAAGATTTGGCTAAATTCATGGTGCCTGGTGCCGTATACGACACTTATCTTTATACGCGGGATGGTCGGGATCGTTTAACTGCGTTTGACACAGTGAAAGTCCTTAAGTAAAAAGTTCTGAAGTCTTACCTAAAGAGCTAGGGCGGGGTGGGTCTCCGCCTTAGTTGCAATTTAGATCAATAAAAATTTAACAGTGTTCGCTTGTTGTTTAATTTACGTTTCTTTAAGCCACCGCCTTAAGGTGGCAGGTGTTACGTCAAAACGGCGACAAAATGTCTTTTTGGATTCATTCGTTGCTTTGTATTCCGCAAGAATCTTTTCTTTTTTAGTTGGCGCGTAGGCCCGAGGCCGGCTTTTTCCCGAAAAGAAAAACTCCTTGTTTCCAACTTTATATTGCTCTTGCCAGTATTTAACTCGACTGATTGGCACCCCCAATTCTTTAGCAGAATATTTATAACCATGTCCAAGTTCAAACAGAGCAAATGCTTTTACCCTTATCTGTCGATTGAAATCGTCCGACTCCGCCCAGCTGATGTCATGTGCAGAAACGCGTTTGGCCCATTTTGCAATAATTATGCGAGGTATTTGACATTGTCTAGCGGTTTTTTCAATTGATAATCCCTGTAATAGACAAACCAAGACTTGTTGTTTTTGATGTTGGGTGAATAAAAGTTTTTGGCCCATCGGAAAGACACCCTGGGGTGTTCCCCAGGGTTTAGGAAAGAAGATTAGAAGACGTGACGAAGACCAACGTTCCAGCGCCAGTTTTCTTTAACTTCGCCACCGTTTGCACGTTCTAAGTCAACGTAGGTGTACGTGTTCTCGGTCCAATTAAAGTTAGCACCAACCCCAAACTCAACCCACGTATCTCCTAGATCATCGTGGATAGCGTTGACAGCAACACCTTTCTTGGCTGTTACATCGAAGTCGCCTTGGAAGTCATGAACACCGGCGACTTTGGCGTAAATAGTGCCTTTGTTCTCTGGGAAATGGAAACCTGCACGAATGCCGATCTTACCCGTAAGCGAATCAAAGTCGTCTTGTTGCAATAAAACACCGTTACCTGCAATGAATTCCTCACCCATGATGCGACCATATGTCACACCAACCTGAGGTTCAATAAAGGTAGATTCATTAATACGCCAATGCCATCCATATTCAGCCGCGACACTATAGGCATTGTTGTCATAATCACCACTCATTCCTTCTAGGTTAAAATCAGTTCCCAAGCGGCTGTATTTAGCGATTAAGTCAACATATTGACCATTCTCAGCTAGCCAAGTGCCATAGGCAGCAATACTATAGGCTTTGTTATCTGCATTACCGGCGTCATAGTCGGCAGATCCATCGGTGTAAGTGAACGCGGCCCCAACTTTCCAGCCGTACCCGATGTCATAGTCAGCACCAACTTGGATAGAAGTATTCTTGCTTGTGAGGCTTTGTGAACCATACTCTTGCTCTGAGCCATAGACACGTGCCCAGGTACCAACGCCTTGGGAGCTATCACGCAATTCCCCCATGCGATGAATAAGGTCTGTGTTTTCGTGGCGCCACTGCATGATGCCGAGAGCTGCTACAGAGCCGTAAGCATCTAACCGGGTATTGGTTTGAGTTGAAACAACCTCCAGTTCACCATTTTCATTAAACCGAAGCACCATACCGTCGTTAACATCGCCTTGCAAAATTACAAAACTGTCACCTGTACGTTCGCCGTTTTCCACAGTAACAGAACCATTTAACCAATCCAGTGTTTCTTGAACATTACTGTGTTGGTCGTTAATTTCACCCGTCGTGTTGACAGACATCGTACCGTCTTTTGTGTCAACGGTAAGTGTGGCTTCAGTACTGGTTATCCAGATTGATTTATCTTCACCGCTTAACATCTTGATTCGGCTGTCGCCAGAATTGAAGATAACATCGGATTTATTAGCTGTGACAATCCCAAGCTCAGAATCGCCGTTAACAGCAAAGGACGAGTTTTCTAAATTAATAAAGCCGTCATCGCCAACCACGTTTCCGACGTTAGCATGACCATCTGTGATGTTTATGGTTGAACTCGTATCGTTTCTCAGTGTTTCATCAACTTGAAGATTAGTAGCATTTAACGCAGAAGCCTTAGTGTTGATTGCATTACCGTGTACGATCAAAGTTGCTACATCCATGCTGGCTTGATTGGTTTCATCACTTTGCTTGCGATCAACGCCGTTACCGAAAACATAGGTCCGGCCATCTTCGTGTTTATAGATGGTGGTGCCGTCATAGTCAACAGGCATCATATCTTCACGTGGGCTAATTTCAATAACAGCGTTTTGAGCATTGACCGTACCTAAGTTCCAGAAATGACCAATGTTGGCAGTTTCTGTAATATTGAAAACACCGTTGATGTCATTTGTGACCATGCCAACAGCATCAAGGTCTCGTATAGTGACTGTCCCGCCCGACCCATCGTGGGAATTTGTAATGGCGTAGTAGGTATTAGCGACAAAATGGTCAACAGTTAATGAGCCACCATTAATGGTTTGAATATATGAGCCACTTTCCTCAGGGCGACCCGAAGAATACGTTAAAGTTCCATCAACGGCTAAATGAGCGTTGCTTAACGTCATAGCGCCGCCAGCAAAGGTAAGATTTTTCAAATTATTTTTGGAATTTTGCTTAATTTGAGCACCTTCGCTTACGAAGAAACTTCCACCAGTTGTTATTTCTGCGTTTTCATTATTCAAGTAAAGTTTTCCGTTAGGATCAATTTCCTGTCTCGATCCGCCAGTTATAAACTTACCGTCAGCAGAAGTTACTGTGCTGTTGCTCTGAATGACAAATCCGTCAGGCGTATTAATGGTGTCGTAGACTTTATTGTCTTCAAGAATGGTCGCTCCAGCAGCAAATACTGAGGCAGAGAAGGCCGCTAACGTAGCGTAGACTGCAGGTTTTAAAATGAAATATGACATTTAAAGCTCCATAAAAAGGCAAAACAGAAAAGATTGCCTTAAAGCTCAGTTTGCCCCCC
>URFF01000081.1 GCA_900546995.1 uncultured Sutterella sp. | reverse complement strand
GACTCAATGCGGTGGCCGATATCAGTTTGGTGCTTTTTGTCACCATGGCGGTTAACGGTCTGAAGCTTTATGAGCTTGTCAATCTTGCTGTCCCGATGGCGGTTATTTTGCTTGCCCAATGTGCGCTGACGCTCTTATTTGCTTGGTTGGTTATTTTCTGGGTATTTGGAAAAAACTATGACACGGTCATGCTCGCTGTGGGTGGAGTAGGGTTCTCCATGGGAGCCACGGCCAATGGGTTGGCGGTCATGCAAGGGTTATCGGAAAAGTATGGTTCTAACGCTCGCGCATGGCTCATTGTGAGCTTGGTGGGCGCGTTCCTCATTGACTTGGTTAACGCCATTGTGATTACGTGGATGGCAACGCTCTAACGCGATGTGACGGATTCTTGCGATCCGTCACCACGCTTTCTTGTTTCTTAGACCTGTCATACGACTGTGTTAGAATCAGCGCTTTCAAAAACGCCGGCCAGTGCTCGACTGACCGACTTTCTTAAACGGCTTTCAATCGCAAAGGTGCAGCATGGTTGAGTTTATCGAGCTTTTTGTGGTCGGTATTGGCATCGGAACATTCGGTGCATTGGTGGGTATTGGAGGCGGCATGATTATGGTGCCGCTTTTTATGTTAACCATGATGGCACCGAACGGTTCAACCTTTACCAATGTTCAGCAGGTGATCGGCACGAGCCTATTTGGGGTACTCTTAAATGCCTTATCGGGTACTTGGGCCTACATTCGCCAACATCGAGTGATGTTTCGCGCCGCAACGCCTTTTGCTCTAGCGACGGTTCCTGGCGCATTTCTCGGCAGTTACATCACAGAGTATTTCTCAGGCAACTCCTTTTCCTTAATTTTTGGTACTGCGCTGTGCATCCTGGCCATTATCATGTACAGCAAATCTCGCTCTAAGAAAGCGACAAAATTGGCGGCTGATTTTTCTGTCGAGACGGCTCAATTCAATTTAACGCTAGGGGTCGGGTTATCTTTCTTTGTGGGTTTTCTGTCTTCCATTTTGGGAATCGGAGGCGGCGTGATCCATGTGCCCATGATGGTCTTTATCTTGGGATTCCCGGCTCATATCGCGGTGGCAACGTCAACCTTTGTTTTGATGGTGAGCTCACTGGTTGGAGTGGTTAGCCACGCTTATTTAAATCACATTGTGTGGCTGCCAGCCATTGCGATCGGTTGCGGTGCCATGGTGGGGGCTCAGATCGGCGCGCGCTTATCCAGTAAGAGCCGCCCGCGCATGATCATTATCATTCTTTCGGCTGTGATGTTTATTTTAGGGTGCCAATTTATTTACCGCGGTGTTTTTTAAGCGACAATCGGTTAATGTCAAAGCGCTTCTTGGATGATTTCCGGAGGCGCTTTTTTCTTCTTTGCGCGCAGCGTAACGTTTCGCAACAGAAAAGGTACAACAAGGTTTTGGATTGAAAATATTTTGTTGTATAGTCAGATCATTAATTAATGAGGATATGGTGATGCTTCGTTCAAAAAAGACGCTTTTAGCGGCCTCTCTAATGGGTGTTCTTCTGTTAGCGGGATGCGACAGTCAAGACGATGTGGGCGACGTGTCCTTGGGCTTTTTAACGCTCAAAGACGTGAAAATCAACTATTTCGTGGATCCGGTGGTGACTGGTGTCACTTGCCACGTTGCCAGTATCGAGGCGAATCTTTCTTTAAGCGACCCATCAAATAATTCGGTGGAGTGTCACCAGACTGGTCCTATTACGCCGGAAATGATTGCCGCGATTGATAAGAGTAAGGACGGTGAGGTGGTGTTTCACCGATCAAAGAGCATCTTTTTAAAGAATATGAAAATTCGTCGGATATACGATGCAGACAATCAGACGCTTTTGTATCTTGCGTATTCCACAAAGGAAATTTCAGGAAGTTTTCATCATTCGCTTTCAACCATTCCGCTTTGGGGAACAAGCGCTTACGTGAAACGTCCGATCGTGCCGGGCACGCAGTCGATGACGTCTGAAGTCCAAAAATAGGTTTGGTTTTGAATAATTTTTGGCAAAATCGCCAAAAATTTGACAAAAAATCCCACCAGCATCTTAAAAAAGGCCCCTGATAACTTATCCACAGAATTTGTGAATAACTCAGGAGCCTTTGGCAGAAATCCTAAGTGGGACAGGAAGTTAGCTAACTGCTTAAAAAAGGGGCAGCTAGTGGGACTTTCCTATCCCAACAACAAGATTTAGGCCTTGTTGACGATCTTGGCAAATTCAATAAATGTATTAAAGCCGATCGGCAATGTTTGCGTATCTTGAATATCGAAGTCCGGACGATGATGACCGTGGTTGAGTGCGCCAAAGAGGAAGAAACCGGCTTGGCCGCCGTGTTCTGCAACGCGACGAATCAACCAAGAGCAGTCTTCGGAGCCTGCCGGCGCATTGTAGCGCGGCAAAAGCTTGGCACCGGGAACCTTACGCATGGCGTCTTCAAGCACATCAAAGATCTTCGGGCAGACAACCAGTGTCGAGGATTCGCCCACGCGTTCGACCTTGGCCTTGACTTGATAGGCGCGTTCCACACCTTCGATGATGTGTTCGACGTTTTCTGCCATAAAGTCATTGACTTCTTGCGTGGAGCCGCGAACTTCCATTTGCATCGTGGCGTGAGCGGCCACAATATTACGACCTTCGCCGGCGTTGAGTTTACCGACAGCCACGCGCGTATCACCGTCGCCGTGACGAGGAATCCCTTGAATCATCATCGTTGCGCAGGCTGCGGCAACCAATGCGCTGTGACCTTTGTGCGGTGCGTTACCCGCGTGAGCTTCTTGACCGATAAAGGTGATGTCAAACTTCGTGGAAGCTAAGAAGCCACCCGTTTGAACACAAATTTCACCCGGCTTGAAGTTGCCGCCGATGTGGCTGCCGACAAGCCAGTTGGCATCATCGACGATGCCGGATTCAGCCATCGGGCGAGCACCGCGAACACCTTCTTCGGCCGGTTGGAAAAGAATCTTAAATTTGCCGCAGAATTGATCCTTGTGATCCCAAAGCCAGTGGGCGACTGTCAGACCCACAGCGGTGTGACCGTCGTGGCCGCAGGCGTGCATCAACCCGGGGCGTTCGCTGGCGAACCCTTCTTTGACCGGGGGATGTTCGGCAGCGTCGCTTTCACGAACGGGCAATGCATCCATATCAAAGCGGAATGCCGTGACAGGACCCGGACGGCCCGTGTCGATCAAAGCAACAGCGCCCGTGTAGCCTTCGGTTTTATCCAAAAATTCTTGAGGTACACCTTGTTTGAGAGCGCGGGCCATAGCATCCTTGACCAATTGTTCGTTGCGGCCCATCGCAAACTTCGGATTGATGACTTTTGTGCCGGTCAAATAGGGGATGCCCCATTGATCCAAGTGGCTGCAAACGTACCACATCGTTTCAAATTCCGTCCAGCCTTCTTCGGGGCGGCGGTGAATCGTACGGCGAGCAGTGATCATCTCGTCAAAATATTTGTCAGACATTTCGATTTTCCTTTCAAAAAAGTCATCAGTGAAAAAATTTACTGAACGCGCCCCTGATAGCGACCTGATCGGTCGTAGAATCGACCGTTGGCATCTTCTTTGCCGAGGTAGCGACCTGAGCGGTCATAGTATCGACCGTGATTATCAACGCGTCCGCAGTAACGACCGTTTTCATCGTAAAAGCGTCCGTTACTGTCCATTCGTCCTTGATAACGTCCAGAACTGTCGTAGCGTCTGCCATCGGCATTCTGACGACCCGTATAGCGCTCATTGGCATCATAAGATCGTCCGTTGTCGTCAATTCGTCCTTGGTATTGACCGTGGTGGTTGTAATAGCGGCCACTATCGTGATGTGCCATCGCAGGAAGCGCTGCCATGACACAAATTGCGGAAATCAGAAGGGTGAGGATGGTTTTTAACATACTCAGTGGTGTAACGTTAGCCGAAGCTAACGCTTAGGATAGCGAAATTTCTGATGGGCGTACAAGAGCCAATCTCGTAAGTCCGATAACTGATCAAAAAAGGCAGCTATTGATTAGCTGCCTTGATGAGTAACAACTCAATTAGGGATTACATGGTTTGAGCCACTTTTGCGAAAGCGATCTTCGCCTTTTCAATTGTCTCGTCAATGACCGTGTCATCGTGAGCGATGGAGACAAAACCGGCTTCAAACACCGACGGCGCTAAGTGAACACCCTGTTCGAGCATTTCGTGGAAGAAAACGTTAAAGCGTTGGGTATTGGACTTCATCACATCGCTAAAACCCTGAGGCAAATCGTCCAAGAAATAAATACCGAACATGCCACCGATACTTTGCGCGGCAAAGGGCACGCCCGCTTCATCGGCAGCGGCTTTGAGTCCCTTCATCAGACGGCTCGTTTGGGCGGAGAGTCGATCGTAGAAGCCTTCGGCTTGAATTAATTGCAAAGTCTTTAAACCGCAAGCGACGGCCACGGGATTGCCAGACAAGGTACCGGCTTGATAAACCGGACCGCACGGGGCAATCTTTTCCATCACATCGTGTCGGCCGCCAAAGGCTGCGACCGGCATGCCACCACCGATCACCTTACCGAACATGGTGATGTCAGGCGTGACCTGGTAGAGGCTTTGCGCGCCCTGTAAAGCAACACGGAAACCGGTCATCACTTCATCGACAATGAGCAGCGCACCGTATTTCGTGCAAAGCTCACGCATGGCATGAATGAATTCCGGCTTACCCGGCACCATGTTCATGTTGCCGGCAATGGCTTCCACGATCACGCAGGCGATGTCGTTCCCGTAATGCTTAAAGGCATCTTCAAGTTGCTCGCAGTTGTTATATTCCAAGACCAAGGTATGCTCAGTCACCGAGGCAGGCACCCCGGCAGAGCTTGGGTTGCCGAACGTGAGCATGCCAGAGCCCGCTTTCACGAGGAGACTGTCGCTGTGGCCGTGGTAGCAGCCTTCAAATTTGATGATCTTATTGCGCCCGGTAAAGCCTCGTGCCAAGCGAATGGCGCTCATGCCGGCTTCGGTGCCGGAACTCACCAAACGCACCTCTTCGATCGAAGGCATGATTTTCTTAATTTCTTCGGCAATGGCAATTTCACGAGCCGTTGCACACCCGAAAGTAAGCCCCATGTCAACCGCTTGGTGAACCGCTTCGATGACTTCAGGATTGTTGTGACCCAAAATCATCGGTCCCCATGAGCAGATATAGTCAATGTAGCGCTTACCGTCTTCGTCCCACATATAGGGACCTTGAGCGCGTTTCATAAAGCGCGGCGCACCGCCCACGGAACCGAAGGCGCGAACCGGCGAATTGACGCCACCCGGAATGGAGCGGCGCGCGCGTTCAAATAAAGAATCGTTCGTATCCATTTTTCTTTCCACTAAAAGGCAAAACCGAGACCCAAGTTAAAGCTTGCGTTACCGGGTTTAAAGCGACCGCCGAGCGTATCGCCATCGGCAGTGTCGACGTTATTGAAGTGAGCAAAATTCACCGTCATATCACCCGTTAAACGAAGGTGATTGGTCATTGCCCAGGTAAAGCCGGTTTGCACCACCGGGTTGATGCTGTGTTCCTTGTAGTCGGTCATGTCGGCTTTCAATTGTGAGTAAGCCGCACCACCGCCGACGTGTAAGTGCAACGACTCGGCCGCTTCCCAGTGGTATTGAAGCAAAAGATTGATGTGCGTGAGTTCCAGATCATTGACCTTACGGCTATGGCGCATCAAATCGTGATTGCTTTGCTGGTAGCTCAAGTCGAGTGCCCAGTGACGATCCAAGAATTGTTGAATTCCCACCTTAAAGCCCGAGTCAGACGAGAGAGTCATGCCGCCCGGGAAGTCACCGTCACCCGAAGATAAGTCGTTTTTCACCCAAGAGCCTTGCGCATAAAGCGTTGTTGTATTGTTGCTCCAGGGGTTGGATTCCGGTAGCGGCGACAAGCGCAAGTTGCGATCGTCAATCTCAAAGCGTGAGAAGAAGAAAAAGACGTTTGAGATCGGAATATAGGTCGCATAGACACTAAACCAGTCAGTGCCGGCACTGACCAAGGGTAACGGCACGGGGATGGGTACCCAGCTGTAGTCCTCGCGGAAGGTTAAACCGGCCGTGTAGCCGGCGCCCAAGTGAAAGCCCGTGTTGGCAATCGGATAGCGAGCAACCCAAGCGTAACCGAAAATGGGTTCCGGTTCATAGTGAGAGTCACTGAAAAGCATGAGGTACATCATGCGTTCGTTGCCGCGTTCGTCAATGTAGCCGCGTGCGATGCCCGCACCAAACGGGTAGGCGTTTTCTTCGTTGCGGTTATCGTAGTC
>URFF01000080.1 GCA_900546995.1 uncultured Sutterella sp. | reverse complement strand
GGAGCCGCGCTTGTGCCTAAAGTCGAAGTGCACAATGCACACGGCCGCAGCGACATGGAAGTCGAGGTAGGCGACAGACACTGGATTTTTGAATTTAAGTATGCCGGTACGGGTTCGGAAGTTGAGACGCTTTTATCACAAGCGGTTGAACAAATGAAAACTCAACATTATGGCGAGAGTCTTTCGGGACGCCAACTGATTCGAGTCGCTCTGGTTTTTAATGGACAAGAAAGACGTTTTTCGGCCTGGCAAGCGATTTAGAAGACAAAAGTGGATTCCTCTCGTCTAAATAGAGGAATCCATATGGTGAGAAACACCTGTCAAAGGGGCGTGTCTTTGACTGTGTTGACTGACATTAGCTGAGTTTTTCCAATTTCGCGATTGAGAGCATCAACTCCTTGATACCCACCCCGTCAAAATTAATCCGGATGCGGGCATCCTTCTCTTGACCAACCAAACCAATGACACTTCCGGTACCGAAGCAAGCGTGTTTGACTCGATCCCCGATCCCGAAACCGTTGTATTCACTCTTTTTGATCATTTTCCTTGCCGCCGGATCCATCTTCGCACGGGCAAAAGCCGTCGCGGGTTGCACTCGACCTGAACCGTAAGAGGATGAACCGTAGCTGGAGCGTCCCTTTGCCCGATAGCTTCCCGAGTAATCCGAGTAACCCGACCGATAGGAACGTCGTTTCCAAGAGTCATCATCGCCCCAAGCTACCGACTGATCCTCGTCTTCGATGGCGTTACTTTGACGGCGATCGTACAAAAAGAGCAGGTGCTCTTCATCAATTTCGTTTAAGAAAATACTGGGCCCTGAGGGCAAATATTGTCCTCGGATCATGCGGCTAAGCGAAAACGAAATGTGAAGGTTCTTGCGAGCGCGAGTAATCGCCACATACATCAATCGGCGCTCTTCAGCCAAACCCTTCGGATCGTTCGCGTTATTGGCATGCGGGAAAAGTCCTTCTTCAACACCGGTGATAAAGACCACATCAAATTCAAGGCCTTTGGCAGCGTGCACGGTCATCAATTGCACCGCGTCTTCCCCGTTTTGAGCTTGGTTATCACCGGCTTCAAGCGCTGCGTGAGATAAAAAGCCCGCAAGCGAGGTTAATTCATCCTCTTCACCATCCAATTCAACCTCATCGGCTCTGGCATCCACGCTGATTCCTTCGGCCTTGAGATACGCTTGTGCGGCGTTTTCCAATTCTTCCAAGTTTTCCAGGCGTTCTGCTCCGTCTTTATCGGTGCGATAATGCTCAGCCAATCCCGAACGGTCATTGACCGCCGAAATCATTTCCGGTAGCGGTAAGCTCGAGTACTCAAATCGCATCTGATCGATAAGCTCAGTGAAAGCTCGAATTTTGGTACCGGCTTTCCCTTCAAGTTCCTGTGCCGCCTCATAAAGGCTCACATTTTTGGCGATGGCCGCGGCCTGCAGCCCCTCCATGCTCTTCGCACCGATCCCTCGCATCGGGAAATTCACCACTCGCAAAAACGCCGTATCGTCTTTCGGGTTTTCAATCAAGCGCAAATAGGCCAACGCGTTGCGAATTTCCGCTCGATCAAAGAAGCGCTGCCCACCGTAAACTCGATAGGCGATACCAGCTGACATGAGCGTTTGTTCAATTACGCGACTTTGCGCATTGGAGCGGTACAAAATTGCGATTTCATGCTTAGGCGTGCCACGTGCGATCGCCTCTCGAATCTCCTGCACACAATAGCTCGCCTCATCGCGATCGGAATCCGCGCGAAACACTCGGATACGCTCCCCTTCACCTGCGCTTGTCCAAAGATCTTTCCCTAAACGATCTTCGTTATGCGCAATGAGTTCATTGGCAGCATTTAATATGTGTCCGAACGAACGGTAGTTTTGTTCCAGCTTAATTAAGTGTTTGACATCAAAATCACGTCGGAAATCGGTCATGTTGCCGACATTGGCACCTCGGAAGGCGTAAATGGATTGGTCATCATCGCCCACGGCAAATACGCAATTGCCGTCGTACTCACGCCGACCATTGGGATCAAACCCACCCAAAAGTTTTAACCACTTATATTGCAGGCGGTTAGTGTCCTGAAACTCATCAACCAAGATAAAGCGAAAGCGCTCCTGGTAGTGACGCCGAATTAATTCATTTCGAGCCAAAAGTTCGTAACTTCTTAATAACAACTCGCCGAAGTCAGCCACGCCTTCACGATTGCACTGCTCTTCATAAAGCGCGTAGATTCGAGCAAAAGCGGCTTTGTTCGAGGATTCAGCCACCATGTCTTTGGCGCGAAGCCCTTCTTCTTTAGCGGCACCGATATAGTGCTGCACCTCGCGCGGCGGATAATTTTCCTCGTTGATCCCATGCGCTTTCATCAACCGCTTAATGGCTGAGAGCTGATCGGACTGATCCAAAATTTGAAATGTTTGCGGCAAACCGGCTTCTCGATAGTGACGGCGAAGCAAACGATTACACAGACCGTGAAAGGTTCCGATCCACATGCCGCGCGTATTCACGGGAATCGAGGCTGTGATACGGGTGAGCATTTCTTTAGCGGCCTTATTAGTAAAGGTCACCGCCAAAATTTCCAGTGGCGAAACGTGTTCTTGCTGCATCAGCCAAGCAATACGCGTTGTCAACACACGCGTCTTACCGGAACCGGCGCCGGCCAAAATTAACGCGGATTCCGCAGGCAAATTCACCGCCGCTTTTTGTTGGGGATTTAATTTTTCAAGAAAACTCACCATGGCTCTTCACTTCGTATCATTTTTTCGGATCGGCTATTTTAGCAACGAGTGCGCCAAGTCTTCTACATTTTCTTTCCCGCGAGGCGCTTCTTTCGTATTAGACTAAGAGTGAGAACACCTCAGGTGAGCGCAACGGCTTTTTGTGTGCCTAGCCTATTTGAGGTGACCGTTTTTATTGTCGGAGAACAACATGACAGGAAAAAAACTCTTAGGACTTGTCACGGGCCTTAACCCCCGGGCCGCTTTAGCCGTAAAGACCGCACTCCTGGCTCAAGCCGGAGAATCCGTTTGCGTGCTCGAAAGTGAGGATCAATTTAAGATTGATCCGGATCCGGTCTTCGCCTTAAGTGATCGCAAAATTTTCGTTTTCAATGAAGCGGGCGGTTTGATCGATCGCGGTGCTGAGCTCGTTTTGGTTCCCGATTTTAAAGCCGGCAGCTTTATCCACGAAGTTCAGCGCGAATACACCACACCGATTCTTGACATGAAAACCGCTCTCATGGGCATGATGAAACCGGGTATGGTGGTCGGTGTCCTCGATGAGAATAACGCCCGAGGCTGCGCGGACGGTGCTTGCGAACTGTCGCAGCAAATCAAAATGATTTTCCCGACCGAAGCGGAAAAAGCCCAATTGGATGCCGTTCGTGAAGCCATTCGCAAAGAGGGTCCCACCGAAGAATCCGCTTGCGTGATTGAAGCGATTTGCCGCCGTATGATTGAGGCTGGTGCAACCGTCATTGTTCCCAACTGCACGCAGTTTGCTCTCACGCAGCCTGTTTTGGCTCAAAAGGGCCTGCCCGTCATGGATGTCTTTGCTGCATTTGCTCAAGCTGCGCTTTCCCACAGCACGGCAAAACTCCCCAAGAGCTTCAAACTCGGTTTGTTGGGTGGTCTTGGACCGGCCGCAACGGTTGACCTTTACGATAAGATCGTGAAAGCCACGCCCGCAAAGACCGACCAAGAACACTTTAAAGTGGTCATTGAACAAAATCCGCAAATCGATGACCGTACGGCTTGCTTACTTTATGGCGGCCCCGATCCGACGATTGCCATGTATAACGCTTGCAAGCGCTTGGAAAATGACGGCTGTGAATACATCATCATCCCGTGCAACACGGCTCATGCGTTCTTGCCGCGCCTTAAACGGCATCTAAAGACGCCCTTTATCGACATGCAGCAAACAATGCTCGATGCCATCAAAGCAAAATTTGGTGATAACGCTCGCGTCGGACTTTTAGCGACATCCGGCACCATCGCCACAGGCATTTACAGCCAAAAGGCTGAAAAGATGGGCATGAAGATGTTCACACCCGACGAAGACCATCAAAAGAGCGTGATGAACGCCATTTATGGCCCTGAGGGCGCAAAGGCTGGCTTTACCACCGGTACTTGCTACGATGACCTCTATCGGGGTGCGAAGTATCTCGTGGATACCTACGATTGCAACGTATTGATTTTAGGTTGCACGGAATTGCCCTTGATCTTCCATGAAACGGATGATTTCAAGATTGGCGACAAGACTGTGAGTATCGTTGACCCCACGGCGACACTGGCTCGCAAGTGCGTTGAAATCGCTATGAACACCATCAAGGAACGTGGCGTTCACTAACCCAATCAACTCAAGCGCCATGCGTTAAACCATGGCGCTTTTTTCGAAGGAAAATAAATGAGCAAAGTTACCTTTATCGGTTTGGGAACCATGGGCTATCCGATGGCGGGTCACCTTCTGCGTGCCGGGCACGATGTCACCGTCTATAACCGCACAGCCGAGAAGTCACACCGCTGGGTCAAAGAATACGGCGGAAAGGAAGCCCCCACGCCGCGATTGGCCGCCCAAGAGGCGGATTTTGTCTTCACCTGTGTGGGCAATGACAATGATTTGCGCAGCGTGATTTTAGGAGAAGAAGGTGCCTTTTCCGGTATGAAGTCCGGTGCCATCTTGGTTGACTGCACTACCGATAGCGCCAATGTCGCACGCGAGCTTGCCGCAATCGCTAAAGAAAAGGGGCTGGGCTTTATCGATGCGCCGGTCTCTGGTGGCCAGTCCGGTGCTGAGAAAGGCGTTCTCACTGTCATGTGTGGAGCAGATGAAGCCGATTTTGCCAAAGCTCAACCGGTCATTAGCGCCTTTGCCCAAGCGGTCACACGGATCGGAGACGTCGGTTGTGGACAATTAGCGAAGATGTGCAATCAAATTTGTATCGCAGGCGTCGTGCAATCGCTTTCCGAAGCCATTGCTTTTGGTCTGAATGCCGGTCTCGACATGAGTTTGGTTCTTAAAGTGATCGGTAAGGGCGCAGCGCAAAGCTGGCAAATGGACAATCGTGGTGAAACCATGATGCGCGGCCAATTTGATTTCGGCTTTGCAATTGATTGGATGCGAAAGGATTTGGGCCTTTGTTTGGATGAAGCCAAGCGAAATGGCTCGAGTCTGCCGACCGTCGCACTTGTTGACCAGTTCTACGGTGAATTGCAACAAATGGGAATGAGTCGCGCCGATACCTCATCATTAATTAAACGGTTACCACATAAACCAGTGAAGTAGAGCTTCCTATTGAAATGAGACTCCGACGACAGACATTCTCTCGCCGGAGTTTTTTCAAGAACCGTTTGCCAATGGCTCACTATTCCAAGAAAGCAAAATTTCTCCGCTATCTCTAAAATGAGTCGTTTGCTTTAAAAAAGCTATCTCTCGATTTTATAAGTGATCTTTGTTCCAAAATATGACGCTTAACGATTTACCGATTGGGAAAACAGCGACTGTGACGGCAGTCGGCGGCGAAGGTGCTTTACGACAACACTTTTTGGATATGGGGTTGATTCCCAAGGCAACGGTGACGATGGTCAAACGAGCCCCCATGGGCGACCCGATTGAAGTGCGAATTCGCAGCTATGAGCTCACGCTCAGAAGCGAAGAAGCCAAAGCCATTGAAATTGATGATGTGAGGCAATCGCCTTTCGAAGAGAAAACATCGACAATCGAAAACGATGATATCTTTCACCCGGGTTACGGCGAAGGCGGCAAATACCACAATAAAGACTTGGCACGCCCCTTGCCTGAAGGCACACCGATTACCATTGCACTGGCGGGTAACCAAAATTGCGGGAAAACGACGCTTTTTAACCGACTCACCGGCTCCAACCAACACGTGGGCAACTTTCCCGGTGTCACGGTCGATCGAAAAGACGGGAAAATTCTCGGTCACGATGAAACTTTAGTCACTGACCTACCCGGCATTTACTCTCTCTCGCCCTACACCAGCGAAGAAATTGTCACACGTGAATTCATCCTCAAAGAAGATCCGAAGGCGATCATCAATATTGTGGATGCCACGAATTTGGAGCGTAACCTTTATTTGACGATGCAGTTGATGGAATTGGATCGCCCGATGGTGCTTGCGCTTAACATGATGGATGAAGTCTGGGCAAACGGCGGTTCGGTGCGCGTTAACGAAATGGAGGCCCTTTTAGGTCTGCCGGTGGTACCGATTTCTGCCGCCAAAGGCGAAGGCATTCAGGAGTTGATCGATCACACGTTGCACATCGCCCAATTTCAGGAAAAACCCACGGTGCAAGATTTCTGTGACGTGAACGATCATGGTGTCGCGGTCCACCGATGCTT
>URFF01000079.1 GCA_900546995.1 uncultured Sutterella sp. | reverse complement strand
GAAATGATGGGGTTTCCATTGAGGATCTTCATTTCGAATTTACGTCCTACGTCCATATCATGATTTTGGAAGTCGGAGAGCGGCAATACATGCTCTCAGATGGCGCCTTTCTTGCATCAACGGACACGGTTTCGTTGGAAGTGAAATCGCAAGGACTTGGGCGTGCCCTTTTAGGTGATTCCGGTGGTTTTTTCGTGATGGGGACTTTCGGTTCCGGCCAGGTGGCCGTATCCGGTTTCGGCTCGATTCGCGAGCTTGAAGTCAAACCAGGGCATAAACTTTTGGTCGATAACGGACACTTGGTCGCATGGGACGCATCTTTGGATTATGAATTGACCATCAATTCCTCTCGATCCGGCCTGTTTGGAAAACTCGTTAACAGTCAGCTGACCGGCGAGGGTATCCTTCTTAAATTCAAGGGGGAAGGCAAGGTCTACGTTTGCTCTCGAAATAAAGGCGGATTTATTGATTGGATTTTCGGTGAACGCCCAATTGAAAAGGCGCCTGAAAACAAGTAGAAACTGGCTACAAAAAAGCTCAGTCTAGGTCGAACTGAGCTTGAAAATTTTGTTAGAAATCAAACGGCTTGGTTATATTCAACTTAGCCGGTTAATTGCGTTAATTATTTTTCAGGATTCTCCGTGAGATATTCACTGAAACGTTCATCTAAATCAGCCATTGCCTGGTCAATCGAAGCCATCCGCATTTGAGTTTGTTCTTGAAGAATACTGAGTTCTGAGGAAACGCTCTCAAGCAAACGGGAGACCTCTGCCGGATTGGCGCTGCCAGCACTTTGGCGATTATTTAATATTGTGAGCGGATCAAGACAACGGCGAAATTCGTCCTCACTCATCGGACAGTTGGAATCCAATGTGGGCATTTCCTTTGCAATCGTCTCCGTATAGATTTTCTTGAAGGCTTCGTATTCAAAAGTCAGTGGCGTTAACTGGTGAGTTCGGGCAAAGCTGACCACGTTACTGGCGACATGGTGACCGATACGGAAGGGGATGGTGTATTTTCTCATCAGCTCGTCGGCGATTTCCTGACTTGCGGTCCAATCAGAATTGAGTTCGTTTAATGCCCGTTCTTTGTTCACTTCCAACACTTTTAAGATCTTCGAGAAGGACTGGAGCATTTCAAGTGTTGTATCGGCAAGCGTTTCGATTGCTTTGACGGATTTGCCATCGGGCATTCCGCTTGTCAAGTTATGAGCGCGAATTTGGTTGTTGACCGCTAAACCCAGCACATCGCTTGCGAGCAAACGGCATTGGTTTAATAGACCAGGGTTGCGCTTTTGTGGCATGGCAGACGAGATGTATGTATTGCCGTTTCCCTCTGCCAGCACAAACCAGGGCTGAGGCTGGGCATACTGCGTCATAATGTCAGCGATCAATGAAGAGACGTGCAAAGCGATTGAACTTTGAATTTGAGAAAACTCAATGGGAAGATCAACCACTGAAATTTGGGTGGCATCGAAGGCATTCCGAATGGGTGAGGTAAAGCCCAGGTACTTGGCAATCACTTTACGATTTAAAGGCCAGTCAGAACCATTTAAAACACAGGCTCCCATCGGACAATGATTCAAACGGATGAAAAATTCCGAGAGACGCACACGATCCCGACGAAGCCCGTCAATGTAACCCAAAAGGTAATGGGCAAAAGAGGTGACTTGGGCAGCCACACCATTTGTGTACGAGGGAATCAGAGTGTCCTGATTTTTGTAGGCAAGCGATAGCAATTCCTTCATGAGAATTTCCAGCGCCTGTGTGATCTTGAGTGCATTGTCCCGTAAGATGGCAAGACGATACGTTGCGTGCATGTCTTGGCTGGAACGCCCAATGTGAAGGGCCGTGATATCGGCGCTTGCTGCCGCCTCAATCATTCTCGGCTCAAAGTCGATAACGCGCTTAACTCGTTTATCCTCTGTTGTCGCATCATCTAAAACCGCCTGTAAAGCACGGGCCGTTTTTTTAGCTAAAGCTTTATCCAGTAAGCCTTCGACACAGTTGCTGATAATACAAGCCTTATTGATTTGTCCAAGCCAATAAAATTCGTCTCGCACTTTTCTCTCCTTTAGGGGGTTTTTAAGTTGGCTATTTTGCTGATTAGGGTATCGACCGCTTGGGTGCTCATTTCTTCTGTGAGATGGAACGTCACCGCATACTTAATGCCGTTGGGAATGCCGTCTTTGCCTTCATAAAGGGTCGCTTTCAATGCCTCGGCAGCGCAATCTTTCCCTAAAAGCCTCAAAACGACTGATTGCGCTTTGGAAGAGACGCGGTTTTGCGTCGCCTTGTCAATCGTGACAATTTCCCGGGCCGCTTGCGTTTGACCCACCGTGACAAATGCCCATTGAGTCAAAATCTTGGTGTCACTTTGGCCGGCATGTTCAACCAGACAGCGACCGAGTTGATCGCCGTATTGACCGGCCTGAGCCGTTGCGATCGTGCCAAATAAAAGGGCAGAAAAGAGTAAGCGGGATAGCACCATAAAAGCTCCTTTGTCAACCACCGAGCATTTTAAGGAATTTCTTCTTATCTGGCCGTCTTTTCTGATGACGAAAAAGCTAAAATACGGGGGTATTTCAACGGAGTAGATTGTGCAACGATTTATTGAATTAACCGTTCGTAAGGGCAGTACTTTCGCATCACTTGAGCGTCACGAGCCAGAAGACCTCTATAAAGTGCTCGAGGCCTTTTTAACCTATTTACCCAATGATTTGATACCGGCCGCCGTGGCGCTGCAAAAAGCCAAAGAATTTTTAGAAACCTCCGGTGACTGGCTTAACGAGCGTCCTGTGGCGTTATTACTCCAGGCATTGCGTAAGGGTTTGATTTTTGAGGCAACTGTCGGTTATCGAAAAAACGGTCAGGACCGCTACACTCGTGAGGAATTGGATGAAGCCGTTTCGCGGGAAAAAGAAAAGCGGGCGACCCTGCGCGCGGTGATGCAAAAGGCCTTGCAGCAACGCAATCGAGACATCAATTCACGCCGTCGGCAAACGAGCTCCAAGGATGCCAATTTTATGAATGAGGCCCTAGAATTTGCTCGAGAAGCAGCCATTAACGGTGAGGTGCCGGTCGGATGCGTGGTGGTCAAGGATGGAGAAATCATTGGCGTGGGGAAAAATTCTTGTATCGCTAAACACGATCCGAGTGCTCACGCTGAGGTGATGGCGATTCGCCAAGCGGCGCAAGCTCTGGAAAATTATCGTCTTAATGGCTGCACGCTTTACGTCACCTTGGAGCCTTGTCCGATGTGCGCAGGCCTTATCGCTCAAGCCCGACTGGATCGAGTTGTGTTCGGCGCGAGTGACAAAAAGTCCGGAGCGTATGGTGGCGCTTTTGATTTGCAGGCTTCCGGCGCGCTTTATCACAAGGTGCAGGTCGATAGCGGAGTGCTTGGCAAGGAGTGCTCTGAACTTTTAACTCAATTTTTTAAGGAGCAGCGGAAAAATGCCTAATTTCCCAATTCGTGTCGGCTTTTGCGCTCCCTCTCGCGCGGTGATTGACATTTCGACGCCCGCACTCGCAAAACTATATTTCACCGACCGTGGTGCTCAAGTTGTGATGCACGAAACGGTCTTTCGTAATGTTAAACAGTTTGCCGGAACTGAAGATGAGCGGGTCAAAGGTTTGATGGATTTGGCCGCTAATCCTGAAATTGATCTCATTCTTCCGATTCGCGGCGGCTATGGGCTGTCGCGTATTTTGCAACGCATTGACTTTAATGCGATTGCCGAACGCAATCCGGTTTTTTGCGGTTATTCGGACTTTACGGCTTTTAGTTTGGCTTATTTAACCAAGACCGGCAAGGTGACTTATCAAGGCCCAAATGGGTCGGACTTTGCCGATGAAGTGGAATTCCTTACCGAGCAAAGTTTTCATAACGCCCTTTTTAAAGACGAATGGGTGAGTTCTTTCCCCTGTAAAGAAGCGCCTGATCTCGATATCGAAGGCACGCTTTGGGGCGGTAATCTCTCCATGATCGTCTCGCTTTTGGGAACACCGTATTTCCCGGATATCGAAGGGGGAATTCTCTTTTTAGAAGATTGCAACGATCGTGCCTATCGTATTGACCGGCACCTCATGCAATTGGATATGGCAGGGGTTTTGCGTAAACAAAAAGCGATCTTGTTCGGGGATTTCCGTGACGCCGATCCGGCTCATCCGCGCGAAAACGATTTTCTTTTCAAGGATATGCTTAAGTTTTTGCAAGCGCGTTTGCCCAATATCCCGATGCTGCAGGGATTGCCTTTTGGCCATTCGCCCGTGAAAATTACCATGCCGGTCGGTGCCAAGATCCGATTGAGGACTGAAAAAGGCTATGTTGTCATGAGTACGTTTGATCATCCGAAGGTAACGCCTCGGTTCTAAAGTCGAGAAGGTATGATGGATTGGATCAAGGCGCTCTGGTTTAAGCTTCTCACGAACGGAGCGCTTTACGGTGATAATCTTTCAGCGACTCAATGGCGAAGGCGTCACTCGAGGCTTCTTGTTCGTCAAATCCAAAGCTCATTGAGTTTGCAACCGATTGCGTTGCTCTCTGAGGCATTGGGTGCGGCTGTGTTGGCAGCAGTGATGTGGGACAGCAACAGCCACGCCCTGATCATTGCTTGGATCGTTTGGGTGGGTTTGCATCTTTACGGAGCCATTGATTTCAATCGACGCTTCTGGGCTGACCGCTATCGCCATGCGCGCATTCATTTTTGGATGCGGGCTTGGATGCTTCTGGCGGTTGCCGCCGGTCTCATCTGGGCCGTGGCGGGAATATTCTTTTCATCATCTTCGCCCACGGAAACTTCATCCCAATTTCTATTGGTCTCCATCATTTTGACGGTGACCTTTGCCTCTTGGCCGATTTATTCTTGTTGGTTGCCGAGTTTGGGCGTCTTTACATTATTGAGTGTCACGCCGCTCGTGTTGCGGCTCGCTCTCATGTTTGGATGGTCACGATTGGCGATCGCATTGGCGCTCGTTAGCGTTGTGGTATTTATTTTCTACTCCGGCCGGCGTTTTAGTGAAATCGTTCAAATGTCGGTTCGCAATGATCAGGAAAACGCGATTTTGGTCAAGCGCTTGACATTGGAGAAAAATTTAGCGGAAAAATTGCGCCGTGAGACGGAGGAACAAAGCCGGCTGCGCAGTCGCTTTTTCTCAGCGGCTAACCATGATATTCGTCAGCCTCTTCAAGCTATCGGGATCTACACTCAGCTGTTGCAACAAAACAAGGACCCGACGATTAAACCGATCGTTGAGCAGTTGTCTAAATCAACCGTTGTTCTGCAGACGCTCGTGGCTCAAATCCTTGAGGTGAGTCGACTTGAGACCGGTCATATCAAGGTCAACAAAGAATCAATCAAATTAAAAGCGTTACTGGAAGATCTGGCGGCGGAATTTGAACCAATCGCCAAGCAAAAGGGGCTGGATTTTAAACTCAAAATCCTTGATGTCAACGTTTATACCGACCCTCAATTGTTGTTAAGGGCACTTCGCAATTTGCTCAACAATGCGTTGGCATACACTCAAAGTGGAACCATTTACCTTGCCGCCCGATTAATCGGTGGTAGACATGTGAGCATTTGTGTGCTCGATAGCGGACCGGGTATCGAAAAAGAGGATCAGAGAAAGATTTTTGACACTTTTTATCGTGCGCATGCCACTCGTGATCAAGCCGAGGGGTTCGGCTTGGGACTGTCCATTGTTCGCATGATTTGTGATCAGCTGCAGTTTACCCTGTCCTTGAGTTCCCGACCGGGGCGAGGTTCCATTTTCCGAATCAAGATGCCGGTGCATGAAGCCGAACAAGCTCGAATTTTTAATCAACAGCGGCAAAAAGGACTCGCAGCGGAGTCTATCAGAGGATGCGTGGCTTTGGTCGAAGATAATGCGATGGTTAGAGATAGCCTTACAGCATTGATTCAAAATTGGGGGGCAACGGTGGTTGCCGCTGAAACGTTAACCGATGCTTTCGTTAGCCAAGTGCGAGAGCTGCCGACACTGGATGCCGTGATTTGTGACTTCAATTTAGGTGAAGAGCAAAACGGTTTGGAAGTGATTTTGGGATTATCGAAGTTGCGTGGTAAAACAATTCCATCGGTTCTTTTGACCGCAGTTGCCGAAGATATTATCCGAGCCGATTACGTTCGAATTTTGCGCGGCCTCACCGAACGGGAAGCCGCTTTGTTTGCCATGCCACAGATTATGCAAAAACCGGTAAGCGGTGAAGAACTTAATCAGACTTTAAAACGCTTGACTCAAAATCCCGATTAATCTTCAAATTCAAAGCCGTGTCGGCGAGCTTCCAATAGGGCTTCCGTTCGGTTGTTGGCGCCAAAAGCTCGATAGATGGCTGTTACGTGGGTTTTCACCGTCCCTTCTGATAAATTGA
>URFF01000078.1 GCA_900546995.1 uncultured Sutterella sp. | reverse complement strand
TTGAAACACCATGCCCACTTTGGCGCGAAGTCGGTCAATACCATCAACCTTGGTGACGATGTTTTCTCCGTCAAGCCACATTTCCCCTTCGGCGCGTTGTTCGCTATAGAGGTCATACATGCGGTTGAAGGTACGTAAAAGCGTTGATTTGCCGCAGCCCGACGGTCCGATAAAAGCGGTGACCTTGTTTTCGGCAATCGATAAATTAATATTTTTCAGTGCGTGAAAGTTGCCGTAGTAGAAGTTGAAGTTTTTCACTTCAATTTTCGGCTTGGATACCTGTTCGGCCATCCTCTGAACTCCTTGAAGAAACTGTTCTTTCATTATCAATCGTTTGTGCGAGAGTGTAAGAACTGAGCATGACTTCACTATGACACCTTTATGACAAATTTGTGACACCGTTCAAGATTGGCATGGAATACAATTAAAACTTTCCGTTTATTTCTCTGAAGGATTGCGTCATGATTCGTTTAGCTTGTGACTACCAAGAAGGGTGCCACCCGAAAATATTGGAAAAATTGATCGCCACAAACCTTGAAAGCACGGTCGGCTATGGGTTTGATCCGTATTGCGAAAGTGCCAAGGCAAAAATTCGTGAAGCTTGCCAGGCGCCCGAGGCGGAGGTGTTTTTCTTGGTGGGCGGCACGCAAACCAATTCCACGGTCATTCGCTCCATTCTTCGTCCTTGTGAAGGGGTGATCGCGGTAACAAGCGGTCATATCAACGGTCACGAAGCCGGTGCGATTGAATTCGGTGGTCACAAGGTGCTGACGATTCCCGCCCATGATGGAAAGATGCGGGCGCAGGATTTGGAGCATTTCATCAAGACAACGTTTGCCGACGCCTCGTTTGAACACGGTGTGATTCCGGCGATGGTTTATATTTCTCAATCGACGGAAACCGGCTCAGTTTACAGTTTGGCTGAATTGACGGCGATTTCCGAGATCGCTCACCGTCATGACATGCCGCTTTTCATTGACGGCGCTCGTTTGGGTTATGGCCTGGCTAGCGAAGGTTGTGATGTGACGCTTGCTGACATTGCCCGCTTAGCCGATGTCTTTTATATCGGTGGAACCAAAGTTGGTGCATTGTTGGGCGAAGCGGTGGTTTTCACCAATCACGCTTACACAAAACACTTTTTCACGATTCAAAAACAAAGCGGAGCGGTGCTTGCCAAGGGACGTGTGATCGGCATTCAATTTGATGTGCTTTTCACCGATGATTTGTATATGCAAATCAGCCGTCACGCGGTGGCCATGGCAATGAAGCTCAAGAATGCTCTGAAGGATAAAGGCTATCGTTTTTATTCCGACAGTCCCTCGAACCAGCAATTTGTGATTGTTGAAAACGAAAAATTGAAAGAACTTGAAAAACAAGTTCAAGTGTCACATTGGTGCATCGTGGATGACACTCACACAGCCATTCGTCTTTGCACGAGTTGGGCAACCACCGAAGAGACTATTAATCAAGTCATTGAATTGCTCTAAACTAAGAGTGGTGAGGCGCCGGGGCGAAAGTAATCTCTTGCACCCGGCGTTAGATGGTGCGATTGGGGAGCGTTTTCGATGTCATTATTTACCTTGTTTTTAATCACATCGTTAGCGAACATTATCTCACCCGGCATGGGCGTTATTTTTGCCGTCAGTCTCTCGCTGCAGCAAGGTTGGCACAAGACGCTTTTTTTTGCTGTCGGCCAGGCTGTGGGTATCGCGTTACTTTTTATCATGGCTTTGTCGGGCATGGGACTGATTCTTATGTCGAGTCCCGTACTTTTTGCCACGATTAAAATCATCGGTGCCTTTTTCGTTTTGTATCTCGGATGGAAAAGTTGGCGAAAACCTGCCATTCACTTCGCACCGGAGACACATACTCAAGTCACATCAGGTTCGACACTGCCCAACGGATTATGGTCAAATTTTTCAAAAGGCATCCTGATTTCCCTTTGTAATCCTCAGCCGATTGTTTTCGGTATCACGGTTTTGCCGCAATTTATCGATCCCGCGAAGCCCTATGTGGCGCAGTCCGTTTTGATGATCAGCGTTTATGCTGTTTTGGTGATCATTAATCTCACGCTTTATGCCATTTTGGCTGAAAAGGCACGGCGATTTTTCGCCGGTCCCCGAGGTGCGCAACTGATTAATCGGGCAACGGCAGTTGTTTTCTTTTTAATTGGTTTACTTGTTCTTTTTTCCGCGGTGACGGATTTTCTCAATTAAAAACCGCGTCGAAAATCGACGCGGCCTGGCGATGGTTCGGAAAATTAACCGTTAAAAGTAATGCACCATACCGGCGAGCATTTCAAAGCCCTTGAGGTTACTCTTTCCGTCGCTTGTTTCTTGGTCTTGCTGTGCAAAACCGATATCGGTGTAAAGGTGAGTGCGTTTGGTGAGCACGTAGTCATAACCGGCTTGAACCGTGTAACGCGTGACATCGTTTTTAATGGGACTGTCGGAGTATTCGGCGTCCATGTAACCGACACCCACCTTGGCGCGACCATTGCCGATCGGCCACTGCAATGAAAGCCCGGCACCAATACCGTCATAGGTGTCTGCCATGTTAGCACGAATATAGCCGCCCATCGTGTTGATGGTACCGTTTTCAAAGTAGTGGATGAACGCGTAGGGTTTTAAAAAGCCGAAATCGTAACTACCAAGTACGGTGACGGTCGTCGGTTGTTCGCCGTTATCGTGTTGGTGCTTGAGGTTAACCGTGTCAACGATGCCAGTGAGCATGAATGGGCCGTTGCTGTAGCGTGCGCCCAAAGCCATGTAGCGGTCATCGCCGTCTGCATAACCAGTTTCTTCGCTATTGGCGAAGGAATACTGCGCATAAAGCTTCAACCCTGCCATGTCAGGTGAAGCGTACGTGACTGCATTGTTGATAGTGAGGTAGTCGCCCGAGGTAACGGATTTGGTGCCACCGATAAAATCGCTCATTGCTGAACCAAATGGATTGGTGATCGTACTAGCCAATGCGGTGGTACCCACCGGACTGCGAAGCTTACCGACTTTGCCGAGCGTGAGTTTGCCGAAGGGACCCGAAAGAGCAACGGAAGATTCGCGAGCGAAGAAACTCTTGCTGTCCTGAAGAGCACCGGTGTCGGCTAAGAATTGGTTTTCCAGTACGAAGTGAACCTTATAGCCGTTACCTAAATCTTCCGTTCCGCGAAAGCCGACCCGAGAACTATTGCGCATGCCTGATTTGGCTTCAAAAGACCACTCATTTGGGATTGCGTTATCGGCGTTACCAGAGGTGCGACTTAACGAAAAGCCGTAATCAATTAAACCATAGACTTCAACGTTGACTGCGTGGGCAGCTGTCAAACCACAGGTTGCTAAAGCACAAAACAATAAACTTTTTTTGAACATAGTCTTCTCCATCCGAAAGGTACTACGAGAGCAAGAAGCAGTATCGAATAGAAGGCACCTTCGGACAAGAGCGATATGTTCAAGGTCTGTTTGTGGAAATGCGCAAGGTAAGACACGAACTATTCGTATTTGTCAAGCAGTAAGGCAAGCGCGTTACCGTCGTGTTTGATCGGTTGCCAATCGGTTCCTGCGAAGAAGTTTTTCAAAATCGGTTCCAACTGACGGTCGACGTCTCGGTGCAGTCTTCCCATGGTTTCGCAGAACCACCGAATAAACGTGCGAACTCTTCGTAATCTTAAGGATTCCGGTCTCACATAAATATAAAGTTCCAGAGGTGGCGAGCACCAGCCCGGTAACACCGGTTTAAGACCACCGACAACAAATTCTCGGTATGAGTGCAGAGTTGGAATACCTGAATGGATACCTGAGCCGATTAGGGTCGCGTTTTTGGCCGCTTGAGCAGAATAAAAATGAATTTCATGGTCCCAAGCCAGTGTTTTGGTGACACCGTTGCGTGTCAAATCGGTAATGGTTTTTCGCATAGGGCTATGGAAAACAATACCGGTATGGGCGATTAAATCATCGGGATCGTCAGGATAACCATGGGCTTTGATGTAAATCGGGGAGGCACAGGGAATCGCCCAACCCGCGCCATAGGCAATTTGCACAATGCCAGGGCTCGCAGGATCCGGTCCGTAACCGCAAACGACATCGATGAGCCCATTGGGAGAAATAAAGGTCACCGGTAATTGCGAGTGCCAGTCAACAATATCGAGTGACAATTCCGGGTACTTATCGTGAAATTGCGCCAACGGTCCGATGAGAAAATTATCAAGAACCGCAGGGGGAATGCCCACGCGTAATGTGCCTTTCATACTGTCAGGAGATGACAGAAGTTGCTCAAGCATCAAGTCGTGCTCTTGAATGATTTTCTCGCAGTGTTTAAGTGCCACTTGACCTTCTGTCGTCAGTCCGAAAGGTCTTTGATGTCTGTCAACCAACGCCACGTGTAGGGATTTCTCGAGTGTGGAAATCGTTCGACTGATGCTTGAGGCATCAATACCCAATTTGTCGGCAGCCCGTTGAATGCTACCGGTTTGGGCTACCAAACGGAATATCCGCCAATCATCGATGTTGCTGTATCGCTTCACGTTTTTTCTCCTAACATCTCATTGATTGTAACGAATTGGGTGCAATCACTTTAAAAAGTTTGCAAAGTTCTAGGTATTTCATGACAGAACTGTCAAGGCGGTTTGTTCAGTTTGCACTTTCCATTCGGGTCAAATAGGACGATGATTAAGCCATAAAGCTACTATTGTCGCTTTAGTTGGTTAGTTAAGATAGGAGTATCCCCTATGCCATTAGGTTATCCCTCTGCCGGTGAAAAAGCGAAGGCCGTTGACTATTTCGAGCATAACGGTTCGATCCATGATGAGTTTTACTGGATCAGTGAAATTAATAAAGCCTCTTTGATCATGAATACGGAGGAGGGGCTGCTTTCAAAAGAAAATGCCAAAGCTTTTGCGAAAGGTTTGTCTGAAGTGATTGCCGAAGGTGATCGCCCGGAAAGCCCTCGGCCCCGTGTTTACATCCGCTACGAGCCGCTCATGATCAAGCATTGCGGTATCGCTTGTACGTTGTTGCACTGTGGCCGCTCAAGCCAAGACATTCACTCAACGTTTTTCCGAATGGGAATGCGCGAAAAACTGTTGACATTCATGAAAGCCGCTTTGGTTGCTCGCCGAATCATTTATAAAGTCGCCAAAGAACATCGTCATACGGTCATTCCGAATTACACCAATGGCGTAGCGGCTCAACCGAATTCGTTGGGTCACCAATGGCTTGGTCACGTTGAAAGTTTTGAACGAGACTTTCGCTCATTGGTTGCCGCCTTTAATGAAACGAATCAGTCTCCCATGGGCACAACGGTTTTAAACGGTACCAGTTGGCCTCTCAATCGGCATCGTATGGCTGAGCTTTTAGGCTTTGATGGGGTGATTGATAACGCGTTTGATGCAGGACAAATCGCTGGTGAAGACATGTTTGTGCAAACAGCACAAAGTTTGGTGCTGCCGATGTTGCACATTGGCCACTTTATCCAAGAGATCATGACGCAATATTCTCAATCTCGACCCTGGATACTGGTGACAAGCACGTATGTTTCGTCGGCCATGCCGCAAAAGCGTAATCCCGGACCGCTTATTGATGTTCGTCGTAACGCAAGTGAAGTGATTAATGAAACAAATGGCACTGTGTGGCGTGTTCATAATTTGATGACCGGCATGTATGACGGCAAAGATTTGCCACTCGGTCGTCAGTTGTTCGATGATGCCACTGCGGTGATGAGTGACTTCGCCGATGTGGTTGGAATGCTCAAAATTGACCCCGAAAGGGCACTTGAAGAACTCAATAGTGACTGGACGGCATCTCAAGAGTTGGCAGACATTTTAATGCGTCGCTTCAATGTGCCTTTCCGTGTCGGGCATCATTTTGCAAGCGCCATGGTGACTTATGCCCGCAGCCACCAACTGACACCGCTCACTTTCCCGTATGATGTCGCTTGCGCACTTTGGACTGAAGAAGTGAAAAAGGAAGCCGAAGGAACGGCGAGCGAAACTTTCCCGTTATCTGAAGCCGAATTCAAAGCCGCACTGGATCCAGTGGCCATTGTGAATAATCGTCACGTATACGGTGGACCTCAGGAAAGTGAAATGGATCGTCAATTTGAAGAGCGACTCCAGGCGATGGAACGCGATGAAAAGTGGTTAGAAGATGCCCTCGCACGAATCAACACGGCTACCGAAAATCGCCAATCGCTTTATGAGGCGTTAATGCGCTAATTGCTGCGAAACACTGTCTGTCCTCCCTATCTTGCAAAAAGATGGGGAGGATTTTTTTTTGAGTGATACGAAAGTACTTTTGATTGACTAAGTAGAAGTTTTCGAACAGAATTTTTTAATGCGTTAACATACTGGCTGCTGAGTTTTTGGAGAACCTTTCGTGCAACGTGTTGGTACAGCTTTTTTCTTAATATTTTTTCTGACGAATTTGGGTCAGGCTGCTGAGACAAACAAGATTTCTGCTCAAACGGAGGTCTGGTTTTCTCCCGAAGGTGGGGCTCGCAAGGCTGTTTTGGAAAGTGTTGCCAGTGCGAAAAAAGAAATTCTTGTGGGCGCCTACAAGCTTGAGGATGCCGTCATAGCGCAGGCTCTTGTCGATGCTCATAACCCAAACTCCCGGTCATGTTGATTAACGCAATTTGATCGGGAGCAAACTTCCCCT
>URFF01000077.1 GCA_900546995.1 uncultured Sutterella sp. | reverse complement strand
ATGCTTCGACTTCGCAAACAATTGCAAGGAACGAAAGCGGAAAACCTTCTGCAAACCGTTCGCGGTTTGGGCTATCGAGCGCATGTTGAGTCGTAACTGAATCGCTATCTAGGGCTTACCGATCATGCCGATCAAATACATGCCGCCGAAATACCAAACGCTTCTGGCGCTAGCCGCTGTCGGTCTTTTCGGACTTTTTATCTACTCCATTACCTCTTGGCAGACGGCCCTTCTTTACACGTCTGCCGCCCTGGTGATTCTGGTTTTATGGATCAGTTTTAAGCTCACGGACGGTTGGCTCAATCCCAATGAAGCCGATCAACTTCGCCATGATCAATCCAAAGTGACTGCGCGAATCGACCGGTATCGCCTGTCGCTTTCCGCTTTGCCTGAAGGAGTCGTCCTTTTTCGTAAAGGACATACGATCGAGTGGTGCAATCCCGCGGCAGAGACTCACCTCGGCATCCGTTTGGCGAGCCACCTGGGGCTTCCCCTCAAAGGGGTGATCACCGATCAAAAAATTACGGACTATCTTGACAAGGGCGATTACACCCGGCCGATCAAAGTCCACTCGCATCAGCCCGGGCGTGAACTGTTATTGTCCGCCGTGGTGGCCGATGAAACGCACTTTATTATCGTGACGCGAGACATTACCGAACAACATCGAATTGACTCCATGCGAAAAGACTTCGTTGCGAATGTCAGTCATGAGTTGCGTACGCCACTTACTGTGGTCACCGGTTTTCTTGACATGATTTTAAACGGTCCCGAAGTCGATCAGAAAACACTTCATGGGCAGCTGGAACTCATGCAGGAAGAAGCCAACCGAATGCAAAATCTGGTCAATGACCTGCTTACTTTATCCCGCTTGGAAAATAAAGACGATACGGCTGAAGATGAACCGGAAATTGTCAGTATGACAAAACTGGTGCCTGGGCTAGCGGAAGACGGCATTGCCCTTTCCCGCGGCAGGCATTTGATCGATACTCAAATTACGACAGACAAAGCCATTTTGGGTCATGTTGACGAAATTCGAAGCGCTTGCTTGAACCTTGTCACAAACGCCGTTCGATATACGCCTGACGGAGGCAAAATTCTGATTTCCTGGCACTACGATCCTGAAACGCAAAGCTGCATTTACTCGGTGCAAGATAACGGTATTGGGATCGCCGAAGAAGATATTCCCCGCCTAACCGAACGTTTTTATCGAGTCGATAAAAGCCGGTCAAGGGAAAAAGGCGGCACCGGATTGGGGTTGGCCATTGTCAAGCATGTGGCAATCCGTAATGGCTGTCAACTTAAAATTGAATCGCAATTGGGCAAAGGCTCAACCTTCAGTTTGATTTTCCCAAAAAACATCACTCTCGACTAACCAACACTTCGAGGGCCGAAAACCGAACCTGACACGATTTGGGTTCGGTTTTTTGTTTGTTACAAACCGCAATGTTTTTGTCCTTTGAAAGTGCTACATTGACCGAAGAATAATGCAGAAAGGATTGAACCTTATGAGCAGTAAAGATTTTGATAAAAAAGTGGTTGATGTTTTAAAAGCCGCTCGGGATGTGAGTGGTTTGGCAGAAGACCCGACACTAATGCAGCAGTTAACGCCTGAAATGATTAAAAAGCAGGCAGAAGCCTTGGAAACCATTCTTAAAACTGAACGGCCAGCCGATAAAGTCAAGATACTGAAATTGCTCCTAAAAGAAGCTCAACTGCACGAGGATTACGAAAGCCAGAACCGAGGCGATGAAAACGAACTCGTGGACAACTGGGAAAAAGCGCCTTATCCCTATAAAAACCCGATGGATAAAAAGCGCTACAAGAAAGAACTATACCGGTTGCAAGTTGAATTGCTGAAAATGCAAAGTTGGGTTAAAGCCAACGGAAAGAAAATCATCATCATTTTTGAAGGACGTGACGCGGCGGGCAAAGGTGGTACCATCAGCCGCTTCATGGAACACTTAAATCCGCGCGGCGCACGCATCGTGGCTTTACCCAAACCCTCGGAAGAAGAAAAGGGGCAATGGTATTTCCAACGCTATGTCGCTCACTTGCCGAGTCCTGGAGAGATTACCCTCTTTGACCGTTCATGGTACAACCGTGCCGGTGTCGAACGTGTGATGGGATTTTGCACTGAGGAGCAATACTACGAATTTTTGCGTCAGTGTCCGCAATTTGAACAAAATCTGATTCGCTCGGACACCATTTTGGTGAAGTTCTGGTTCTCGGTCACCCAAGATGAGCAATATCGGCGCTTCAAAGCCCGCCGAATCGACCCATTGAAACGCTGGAAACTCTCCCCGATTGATATCGCATCCATTTCCAAATGGGATGATTACACGCGCGCTGAAGAGGTGATGTTCTTTAGCACCAATACCAATGACAGCCCTTGGATTGTCATTAAGAGTAACGATAAGATGCGCGCACGGCTTAACGCGATTCGTTATGTGCTTTCAGTCGTTGACTACGACAATAAGGACGCGGAAGCCATCGGAAAAATCGATCCGCTCATTTTATCCAGAGCCAATGTCGTTCAGAATATTTCCAAAATCGTGAAAAAGGACGAAAACAAAGAAAAAGGAAAGGCAAAAGACAAGGCTCAGAAAAAATAACGAGTTAACACTTGATACTAAACGGGGCTTTAACGCCCCGTTTAGTTTTTAGGCTTAAGCCTTACGAGCCAAGATTTCGATAATCTTCAACGTGACATCCAAAGAGGCCGTAAAGCTCGGAATCGGTAAAAATTCAGCGAAACCGTGCGGATTGTGGCAACCTGTGAAATAGTTGGGCGTCACCAAACCGCGTGCGGTCAAGGCGGAACCATCCGTGCCACCACGCTGCGAAACGGCAAAACACTTGATTCCCAGTTCCTTGCAGGCCTCAAACATCAAATCGACCGGATAACGGTTATCTTCCGTTAAACCACCGGAGATGTTGCTATACACATCCTCGATATCGAGATGAATCTTTGCCTTCGGATAGCGCTTTTGAATCAAGGCAACCGCCTGGGTGACATAGTCCTTACGTGCCGCGTAACTGGCATTATCAAAATCGCGAATGTTGATTTGAACATGTGCACGAGCCGGATTAGCGGTCATGTTCTTAAACCAGAAATACCCATCTTTTTCATCGGTGTTTTCCGGCGTTTCCAAACGGCTGAAATTGGCGATCAAATCGGTCGCGATCAGAATCGGATTAACCAACACACCCTTGGCAGCACAGGGATGAGTCGTTACCCCTTCGATATCGACATGGGCTTCACCGGCGTTATACGTTTCATAAACGAGTTCACCCAACTCACCGCCATCGATCGTGTAGGCGAAGTCCACCTTGAACTTATTTAAATCCAAAACTTTCGCACCGCGCAAGCCGGTTTCTTCATCCGGCACGAAAGCCACACGAATATCGCCGTGCGGACGATTTTCGGTGAGAATCACTTCCAACATTTGCATCACGTTGGAAACGCCGGCCTTATTATCGGCACCTAAAACGCTGGTCCCATCGGTAAAGATAATGTCTTGACCGATATAACGCTCCAGTTCCGGATGGTCAGCCACACGAATCCAAATATCTTTTTCGGCATTTAAGCAAACGTCACCACCCTGATAAGTGATCACTTGAGGATGCACGTCAGGCGACAAGCCAACGTCAACCGTGTCCATGTGGGCAACAAACCCCACGGAAGGAACACCTTCGACATTACCGGGCAAATACCCCGTCACAATGGCGTGTTCATCAACTTCAACCTCTTTTAAACCGAATTGCTTTAATCCGGCTTCAAGCACACGAGCCATGGCCCACTGGGATTCACTACTTGGCAACGCTTTTGACTTGGGGTCACTTTGACTTGAAATGGCTACATAACTCAAAAAGCGCTCAACAAGTGCTTGGTTACGTTGTTGCTGATCCATAGGTGTTTCCTCCTTTTTCTTCAACATCACTTAAATAAACACAGCACTTCCTACTATAGCGCCAAATCAATGTAAAAAGTCCTCGCCGTTTGTGACGGAGAGGACTTTTTTGTCAAAAATGAAACGATTGGATACGTTTTATTGTCGTGCGATCTTCTTTTGAGCGCGATTGCGGATAACCAACGCGATCATATTCAGACCGAGTACCATCACAACAAGCAAGAGCGCTGTCGCATACTGCAACGGACGGGTCTCATCCACATTAACACTTGAAGTCGCCAACACGTAGATGTGGTACGGCAAACTCATCACCGGATCAAGAATGGAATCCCCCATCTTCGGTGTGTAAAACACGGCAGCCGTGTACATGATGGCCGCGGTTTCACCAGCCACACGAGACAAAGCCAAAATGTTACCGGTGAGAATACCGGGCAAAGCCGCCGGCAAAATGATCTTGAAGATCGTTTGCTTTTTATTGGCACCCAAAGCGAGGCTTGCTTCACGCCAGGCTTGCGGAACTTGGTTTAATGCGGCTTCCGTCGTATTAATGACAATCGGCAAAGCAAGCACTGCCAACGTCAAAATACCCGAGAGCAGACTCACACCGAATCCGCACAAGGTGACGAAAAACGTCAAACCGAATAAACCGAAAATCACGGACGGCACACCGGAAAGATTGGATACAGCGAGTCTGACACCGCTCACAAATCGACCTGAACCACCGTATTCCGTCAAATAAACAGCGGTTGCAACACCTAGAGGTAATGCAATGACCGTTGCCCCGACAGCTAAAAAGAAAGTACCGACGATGCAGGGCCAAACACCACCCTTGGTCATCATGTCTCTCGGAGGTTCAACAATGAACTCCCAAGAAAGCGCAGGCAATGCGTTATCCAAAAGATAAAACAAAATGGCCACAATCACACCGGCATTTATCACCGTTGCGATACGCATTAAATTGATGCCGATCGTCTCAGCGAAATAGCGGCCACTTGAAGAACGCAACTTCGTACTCATTATCGAACTCCTAGTGTTTACCGCCGATCTGGAACTTCTTCGTGAAGTAGAAGGCCATCGCGTTGAAAATGAAAGTTGTCACAAAAAGCACAAGACCGGTTGCGAACAACGCATGGTAGTGCGTTGAACCGACTGCCGCTTCAGCCATTTCCGCGGCAATGGAGGCTGTCATCGGACGCAACGGATCAAAGAGGCTTTCCGGAATAATGGCTGCGCCACCGGCAACCATCAACACCACCATCGTTTCACCCAATGCACGTGAAATACCCAACATGATGGCCGTTCCGATACCACCTAACGCATAGCGGAATTGCACTTTGTAGAGTGTCTCCCAACGGGTTGCCCCCAAAGCGAGACTGGCTTCGGCCAAAGCCGAGGGAACATTCCGTAATGCATCCTCAGAAATGGAGCAAATAAAAGGAATGCACATCAAGCTCAACATAACGGAAGCGTTGAGCCAGTTCAAACCGGAATCCAAACCGAAAGAGTTTTGCAACCACGGCGCTAAAAGCACCATACCCAAAAAGCCGATAATGACCGAGGGTAACGCAGCCAACAATTCAATCGCCGGCTTAACAATGCTGCGCACACGGGGACTTGCGAAATAAGCCAAATAAGCAGCCGTGAGCAGACCCATCGGAAGAGAGATAAGCGTGGTCGTGGCGGCAACTGCTAAGCTTGCCACCAACAGTGCCCCGATTTCATAGTCGGGAGCCGGTCCGGTCGGATACCACTCCGTACCGAACATAAACGTCAGAAACGGGACTTCTTTCAACAAGGGCAATGCTTGTGAAAGCAGAAAAACCAAAATAGCAGCCAAGGCCAAGATGGAGATCATGGCGATGGCTGCCAATTGTTTTTCAAACCCTTCTCGACGGCGTACAGACACTTGAGCCATAGTTAACACCGAAAGGGTTTAAGAAAAATTACTTGCGGGGAAGCGGAACGAAACCAACTTCCTTAACCGTTGCTTGACCTTCAGCGGACAAGGCGTAATCAACCAAGGTCTTGGTGTCGCCCTTCGGTTGGCCGTTCGTGAAGAGGTAAAGTTCGCGAGAAAGCGGCCATTGACGAGTTTCAGCCGTCTTCATCGTGGCTTCCATACCACCGATCTTCAAGCCCTTGACATCCTTCACAAGGTAGCCCAAACCAACATAACCGATGGCGTTCGGGTTCTTGGCAACCGTTTGAAGCACAGCACCGTTAGAGGCTTGCAACAAAGCGCGTTGTTGAACACGTTCACCCTTCATCACCAAGGATTCCCAGGTTTCAAACGTGCCGGAAGAAGAGTCACGGCTCACAACCGTGATACGGGCATCAGCACCGCCGACATCCTTCCAGTTGGTGATGCGGCCAGCGTAAATGTCACGGATTTGATCCAACGTCAAATCAGCCACTTTGTTATTCGGGTGTACAACCGGAACAATGGCGTCAATGGCGACCACGATGCGGTTGGCTTCGCCACCGTTCTTCTTAACAGCTTCAGCTTCTTCGGGTTTGATATCACGGCTGGCCATGGCCACATCCGTCGTCTTTTCAATCAAAGCCTTGATACCGTTGCCGGAGCCGCCACCGGAGATCGACACTTGAATATCCGGATTCTTCTTCATAAACGTTTCGCTGATCTTTTGCATGGCGGGCAAAACCGTCGTGGAACCATTCACCACAACCGTACCGGCTTGAGCAGCAATGCTAGCCAAACCGATGCTCGTAGCAACCAACATGGAAATCAAGGTACGTTTCATTTTCAATATTCCTTTACAAAAGGGTTTTTGTGATTTAAGTCGTTTAGAACTTGAGGCGTATTGTGAGCCCATGTTGTGAATTGCCTGTGACAGGTTTGTGACATTTTTATGACATAAGAGAGATGTTCAGTTTTTAACAGAAAAAATACCCCATGCCCTTTTTCTAAATAGATTGATTTGTTGGCTCTTGTCACTTAATTTGTAGGGTGATTGCATGAATAAACAGACCAAGGTCTTTATTTTGAAGAAAAATCTTTAAAAAT
>URFF01000076.1 GCA_900546995.1 uncultured Sutterella sp. | reverse complement strand
GATTCCCCGATAGCTCAGTCGGTAGAGCGACGGACTGTTAATCCGCAGGTCGTTGGTTCGAACCCAACTCGGGGAGCCAGACAAAATTCCATATAGATGAGTTCTTCGAACTTGTTTATTCCCCGATAGCTCAGTCGGTAGAGCGACGGACTGTTAATCCGCAGGTCGTTGGTTCGAACCCAACTCGGGGAGCCACTTTTGACGAAAGCCAGCTGATCGCTGGCTTTTGTCTTTTCCGAAACTTTTGGCGCATAGAGACATTCCCCTCATGCCCAAAGAGTCAAAACCTTGAATCAACTGGCCCGCCACTTAGGTCTTCGTGTTTGCTTTTGAAAACCTAAGCGGCAAAGCACATACCGATTACGGCACCGTCTTTAAGAATTCACTCGTTAAAGCCAGGCCTTTCTTAAGAACTTCTTTATTGTTGGCGTAACCAATTCGCAAATACCCTTCGGTATGCAAGGCAGACCCCGGAGTAAACATCACACCGGTTTCTTTGACTAAACGTTCGCAAAATTCGAGCGAAGATAGTTTTGTCTCGACTTTAACAAAGGCGGTCGTGCCGGCTTTGGGTTTGACGTACGATAGACGAGGTTCACTTTGAACCCATGCATCCAAAATCTCAAGGTTTTCGCGGATGATCGCCCGATTCCTTGTCAAAATATTTTCTTTAGCCGTAAGCGCCAATTCCGTGAAATATTCATCGAGCATACCGACACTGATTGTGTCATAGTCGCGCTGATGCATAACCCGTTTAATGAGTTCAACAGGCGCAGCAATCCAACCATAACGCAACCCAGCCAAACTAAAGACCTTGGACATACTGCCCGTGCTGATTCCCTTTTCATAGAGATCGGCGACAGAAACGGAGTACCCATCGTCCTGAGTTAACCCGCGATAGACCTCATCACACAATACCCATGCTCCGACCGAGCGGGCGATTTCGCAGATCCCTTCAAGAAGCGCTTGATCCATCAAAGCCCCTGTGGGGTTATTCGGATTATTGATGCAAATAAGTTTCGTATCAGGCTTTACCATGGCCTTCAGTTCATTAAGATCCGGTAAAAAACCGTTTTCCGGTTTTAAGAGCAATGTTTCAATATGCGCCCCGATACTTTCAGGAATGGAGTAGTGCTGCTGATAGGTCGGAATCACCGAAATGACATGATCACCCGGTTCAACCAACGTACGATGCACGAGCATATTGGCCCCGATACAGCCATGCGTGGTCAAAATATTTTCCGGCTTTTGCTTTTCATAAAGACCGGCAATTAATGAACGAACACGCTCGCTGCCTTCAATCCACCCATAGGTTAATTTTTTAGCGAGCAGGTCTTTTGTCATTTGCTCAGGCGTGACACCGGCCATTTTCAAGAGCTCTTCAACGGTAATGGACTCCACACAAGTTTCGGCGACGTTATACGTGCACTTTGTTTCCCACGCGTTCATCCATTGCTCAACACCAAATGCTTCAATTTTCATAAAAACTTCCTTAATTCTCAAACTCTTTAGACTTTTCCCAAACAGCCAATGCGATGGCGATATCCTCCAAGCCTTGTCCAATCGAGCGGAAAAAGACAGGCTTATCCTCAGGACAATGGACTCGACCGTTAACCAGGTCGCCCAAATCGCCTACCACTTCCTCTGGGCTCCAGGTACCGGCTTGAGCGGCTAGGCGCATTTCACCTGCCACCGTCGCCGTCGCGGCGGTGCAATCACAAAATACGGCCATCTTCGATAGAAGCGCCGGATCAATTTCATGTGCATTGGTTGCATTCGTTGAGATGGAGGTGATTAACGGCGTTCCGGTGAAATCGGCTTCGCTAACGACCGCATCAGCCGCACTCGTGCAAAGCAAAATCACATCCGCTTCTTTTAATGCACCGGCTTTCGTTTCCGTGAACGCAACCTTGCCTTGACCGGCTTCGATGAAGCTCTCCTTTTGCGCTTGGGTTAATTGCGCGCTATTAAGTGACCAAACACGAATGCTTTCCCAATCTCGCAACCCGGCCACATAACGAAGGTGTGCGAGCGCCTGAGCGCCGGAACCGATAATTGCCAGACGTTTCGCTGAAGTTTTTGCCAGATAACGCACTGCCAATGCCGTGGTCGCAGCGGTACGTTCAAGCGTCAGTCGTGAACCGTCCACCAAAAGCAAAGGCTCTCCCGTTTCGGTTGACAACAAAAGCGTCCACGCCGTGACGATATAACCCTTTTCCTTGACGATGTAAGGAGAGGTTTTGATACCGTAAACGCCGGCACTCATCCACACGCCGCTATAGTTGATGAAGTCACCGCGGCCGGCCGGAAAAACCGTTTGAACCTGAGTGGGTTGCAACGCCTCACCGCGCCCCAATGCACCGAACATCTTCTCTAGCGTTGCCATCACATCCACGCTAGGCAACAAATCAATCACCTCTTGGTTAGTTAATGTTTTGACTGCCATGCTGACCTCTCTTTAAAGTGCCTCTGCCTGAATAAGGGCATCCTTTTGACTCAAGCGAGCCTTGGCACGTTCAATTTGTTCCTTGACGCGTTCCGGCGCCGTGCCGCCAAAGGAGCGGCGAGCGGCCACGCAGGCTTCAAGCGAAATGTACTGGTGAATATCCGCGTCAATAGCATCAGAAAATTGTCGATACTCGTCAAGGGTCATTTTCTCCAAATCCGTGTTGTGCTTGACGCAATAATTCACGATGTGCCCCACAATATGGTGAGCTTGGCGGAAAGGAATGCCTTTGCGTGCCAGATAATCGGCCAAATCGGTTGCATTGGAATAACCCCTGCCGGCGCCTTCACGGGTCTTTTCGGTATTGACCGTCATCTTTGTGAGCATCGGCGTCAAAATGCGCAAACTCATGTGCAGCGTATCCACCGAATCAAATGTGGGTTCTTTATCCTCGCTCATGTCGGTGTTAAACGCCAAAGGCAGCCCCTTCATCATGGTGAGCATCGCCTGCAAGTTGCCGAACACACGACCGGTCTTACCGCGAATTTTTTCTGCAATGTCCGGGTTTTTCTTATTGGGCATGATGGATGAACCCGTGCAGAAGTCATCGGAAAGTTCAAAGAAGTGGATGTCTTGGCTCGCAAACAAAACAATTTCTTCACATAAACGGCTTAAATGCATCATGCAAATGGCTGCCGCGCTATCGATTTCAATTAAATGGTCACGGTCGCCAATTGTGTCAACGGAATTTTCACTTGGTCCGCTAAAGCCCATCTCTTTTGCGGTCATCACCCGATCGATATTAAAGGTGGTGCCTGCCATGGCCGCTGCCCCCAAAGGACAGACATTCAAGCGTTTATAGGCATCTTCAAAGCGGCCGATGTCGCGCTCAAGCATCCAAAAATAAGCCATCATCCAATGTGAAAACAGAATCGGCTGACCGGTTTGAAAGTGTGTGTAGCCCGGAAACATCGCACCCATGTATTGTTCGGCTTTGGCGATAATGGCGTTTTGCAATGCTCGAATGGCTTTCAAAATTTCAATAACGGCATGACGCGCGTAAAGTCGCACATCCAATTGCGCCTGGTCATTTCTGGAGCGAGCCGTGTGCATTTTGCCGCCCACCGGACCGACGATTTCGGTCACTCGGCGTTCAATGGCCATCTGAATGTCTTCGTCAGCCACATCAAAAACAAAGCGGCCCGATTGAACTTCCTCTCGAACCGCTTCCAGACCTTTCAAAATTTGAGCCGCTTCGTCTTTGGTTAAAATCCCTTGAGCCGCCAACATATGAACGTGAGCCGTGCTACCAATAATGGAAAAAGGCGTCACCCGCTTTTCAATTAAAATCGTGGCGTTAAATTCTTCTACCAAATGGTCCATCGGCAAATCAAACCGACCGCCCCACATTGTCTCTGACATACTGTCTCTCCTTTCCGAGCAAAAGTCGTTTCATTTTAAAAAAATCAAAATGCAAAACCTATGCGGAAAATTGCTTATTTTGTGAGCGGATTGGTCACTTGGAAAGCCATGTTGTCCCTAAAAAGTCACACTATAGATGGGCACATTTTCCACAAAGAATCCTGATTTTGCTATATATTGTATTTAGTTTAATTGTGAGTAATTTTTTTTTCGTCCGCCTATTGATATCGCGCTCATTTATCCCTAATATCGCGGTGTCAATAAATGAAAACAGTTAAACATGTTGACCACCGTATCGGGGGAGACAACCTCGTTTGGACGACGGACATCTTTTTAAAACAAGTTGCTGTTGTCGGACTAGCTTCGAAGCGAGAGTAAACACTCGTCGAAGACAAGATCCTGAGTCCTTGGGTAAAAGCCTGTACCCTCGGCGCTAGAACGCAACGGCGACACTTTGGGGGAAAGGCATTATGAACTCCCAAAATGTTACGGCGAACAACGAGTCCCAATTTCAGCGCTCGATGCAATTGCGCCATTTAATCATGTTGAGTCTTGGCGGCGTAATTGGCAGCGGACTCTTCTTTGGAACGGGTCATATCATCGCGAACGTCGGTGCCTTTGGCACGGTGCTCGCCTACTTGATCGGCGCCTTCATGGTGTATCTGATCATGCTCAGTCTCGGAGAACTCTCCGTGGCGCATCCCGACCCCGGTTCTTTTCACCTTTATGCGAGTAAATACATTTCGCCTGCCTCGGGTTACGCAGTCGCGTGGTTGTATTGGCTCAATTGGACCGTCACGCTCGGAACGGCGTTCACGGCCGTGGGCTTTGCCATGCAATACTGGTTCCCACAGGTACCGGTTTGGGCGTGGTGCCTGATTTTCGGCACTTTGATTTTTTTACTCAATGTGATCGATACCCGGTTTTTTGCAGAAAGTGAATTTTTCCTCTCGATCATTAAGGTGGTGACCATTCAGGTCTTCATTGTTCTGGGTGCCTGCGCCTTCTTTGACGTGATTCCTTTCGGTGAATCAGGCTCACCCGGTTTGACACACCTCGTGGGTGACGGTGGTTTAATGCCTAACGGCATCACGCCGCTCCTCTTTACGATGGTGACCGTCTGCTTTGCCTACTCCGGCACCGAACTGATCGGCGTTGCCGCGGGCGAAACCAACAACCCGGAAAAAGTAATTCCGATGGCGGTGCGCGCTTCGCTTTTGCGCTTAGTGATCTTCTTTGTGGGAACGGTGCTCATTGTGGCAACGCTTTTGCCACCCGAAGCCGCTTCGGTCTCAAAGAGCCCCTTCATTACGGTCTTTGAACAGATGGGGATCCCCTATGCAGCCGACATTTTCAACTTCGTGATTATCACGGCGATCTTGTCGTCGGCTAACACCGGGCTTTACGCTGCCGGTCGCATGGTATGGTCTTTGGGTCACGACGGAATGATGCCCGCCGGTCTGGCTAAACTCAATAAGCGCGGCGTGCCGGTAAACGCTTTGGCTTTCAGTATGTTAGGCGGTTTGTT
This sequence comes from uncultured Sutterella sp., assembly GCA_900546995.1. Classification (GTDB taxonomy): domain Bacteria; phylum Pseudomonadota; class Gammaproteobacteria; order Burkholderiales; family Burkholderiaceae_F; genus Aphodousia. The sequence goes on along the minus strand of URFF01000076.1, from coordinate 1,617 downwards.
GGCTTTGGGTTCCAGCGTGATGGCAGCCGACACGGTTTTTGTGATTCTCACCTCGATTGTGGGCTTCTCAACCGTTGCGGTGTGGTTAAGCATCTGCATTGCGCACTATCGCTTCCGTAAACAATTTGTCGCAAGCGGTCACCAATTGAGTGAACTCAAGTACAAGAGCCCGATGTTCCCGCTCGTGCCGATTTTAGGCGGGCTCATGTGTGTCGCGGTGATGATCGGTATGGGGATTGATCCGGAACAACGCATCGCACTTTACTGCGGCGTGCCCTTTACCATCCTTTGCTTTGTGATTTATCACATGACGCAAAAGGTTAAAAAAGGAACAGGAGCCCATCGTTCTCACTCGGGCGAACAACGCGAAGCCATTGTGGGCTAAACCAAGCGCCCATCAAATGGGCGACGGGCTATTTTCCGTCGCTTTCCATAACGCCGTATGTGTTATTGCGCGTACGGCGTTTCGTTTGAACACTCAAACTCAGCAACAGACTCCACTCATTTTGAATGGCGAGAGAGCGTTTCTTTGGTCACATTCTCAAGGTAGTCAAAAAGGGTAGCCTCCACTTGATTAGCATAGCGTTTGCGCAGGTTTTTTGAAACGACTCCGTTTAGGTCCAGACAGCCATTAATTAGATGATGCAATGTCGTTTCTCGTATGTCATAGCGCCCGCTAACCGCTCGATGGATTTCATCGAAACACATCAAATAGGTTACTTCCTGACGAAGGTGTTTATTCAATGCCTCCTCTGCCATGTCTAAACCATATTCAACACAGGCAGTGGCATCCCAGTAGCGGTAGATGACATCACGACCGTTACATTGAAAATGGTAGTCATGGTCGGCTACCCACACGACCGACCACAGAACCCGACAGGGTTTGGAAAAACTCTGCAATGCTGCGAGATATTTTTCCTCTGACGCTTTCATGGCTACCGAAACCGGCAATAATTGTCCTTTTTGCAATTGACCGGATGAACAGAGCTGCTGGTGAAAAAGAAAACGGGAAAGTCTCCCATTACCATCCATGAATGGCTGCAAAAATACAAAACCAAAGGATGTCACAGAAGCCGCGATAACAGGATGGATTTGCTTGGGAAGGGAATTCGCCATATCCAAAAAGGCTCGCATTAACCCGTCCAAACAATCAGGAGACGGCGGTACATAGGACACACCTAAAGCCCCTCGTCCACCGCTGGAGAGCCAATTTTGTTCCGTACGATACGAAAAGGCCATATCGTAAGGATTGGAAATAACTTGATTCTGAAGATCGCACAGGTATTGTTCTGTCAACTCAACACTGTCATGCGCATGTTGCAAAAGGTTGACGAATCGTTCTAATTTGCTGAGATCTGCCCTCTCACCCTCAATTGCGTAACTACTTTCAGTTTCGCTTAAATAGGCCCATTGAAGAGCTCGATCAGCCGTCACGTCAGCAATTTCAGACAGATACTCCCGTACGCGATTTAGCACATTATCCGATAATGCCGCTTTAATTTTTTCAGTCTTCTCAACAACGGGACATTGACTTCCGCCTCGTCCTGAAGGGCGAGGATTCCCTGTTTAGCCTTACGCTTCGCAAGGAGGGTTCCTGCTGCTGACGGGTTGCTCACC
>URFF01000075.1 GCA_900546995.1 uncultured Sutterella sp. | reverse complement strand
TTTTTGGTGCGCCCGGCAGGGCGCACTGCTGGTGGTGCAAGTCCACCGTTTCACCCGACGTGGGGTAAGAAGTAGCGACTCGGCAAGGGCGTCTTGGTAACAAGGGGTCTGGAGGAAGCCGATAGCAAAACACTGGCCTGATGAACAAGAAGCAGATATGAGGCATACCGGGAGGGTAAGGGTGCCAAAAGACCTGAAGCCCAAATACACGTACGGAGCCCAGTATGTAGATCTGACAGGTATAAGTGTGAAAGCAGTGTGTCATACCCGGGGAGATCCATCAAGGTGCCGCAAGGCTACCGACATCGTAAGGTGAAGGGTTGCTTTGATGGAAGTCAGCCGAGGCCGTAGTAGGGGTAACCTGAAGGGCCGAACATTTAAGTGCAAGTAGACTTCGGAGGTCTCATGATCAATAAATTATCCAGCACACAGTGTCGGAACAGGACTCTTCCGAGAGCAGACGGAATCTGTGATCGGTCGCTGGCCCCTGTCCAAAAGGAGTTTTGATTATGACGAACCGAGAGTGGACGAAAGCCGATCCTGAATGGTGCCGAATCGAAACGGTCACGCATGGCATGATCATCGAGGAAGCGATCCAGAAAGTCATAGCGAATCACGGAAGCGCGGGCGTAGATCACGTGACTGTCGATGAGTTAAGAGACTACTGGAAACAACACGGAGGAACAATCCGCCAGAAAATCATCAACGGAACCTATATTCCGTTACCGGTAAAACGAGTCGACATTCCCAAACCCAATGGGGGTATAAGAATGCTCGGCATTCCTTCGGTCATTGACCGAGTGATACAACAGGCGCTAGTCAACGTCCTAACACCGATGTTTGATCCGCAATTCAGTGACAACAGCTACGGCTTCCGTCAGGGTCGCAGTGCTCAGATGGCTGTACTGAAAGCACAGGAATACATCAAACAAGGCTATAGATGGGTGGTTGAATTGGATTTGTCAAAGTTCTTTGACAGAGTCAATCACGACATCCTGATGAGCCGAGTGGCTAAGGTCGTTGAAGATAAAAAGATCCTGAAATTAATCCGCCGGTACTTAAACGCCGGGATCATGGAAAATGGATTGGTCAAGCCAAGATCAGAAGGAGTTCCACAGGGAGGACCATTAAGTCCACTCTTATCGAACATCATGCTGACAGAGCTTGATCGTGAACTGGAGAAACGGGGACATAAGTTTTGCCGATACGCTGACGACTGCAACATTTATGTGAAGTCCGAAGAGGCAGCAAAACGAGTACTGGAAAGTGTGACGAAATACTTGGAAGGAGGGCTCAAGTTGCGGGTAAACCGAGATAAGAGCGGTACCTTTCGTCCATACGAGTCAGTCTTTCTTGGGTATACATTCCACCGATACAACCAGACACGTATTATCGTGGCGCCGAAATCAGTCAAACGGTTAAAAGAAAAGCTGAAGGTTATTTACAGGCGGAGTAGAGGCACATCATTGAGCTTCGCCATTGAAAGGCTTACACAGCTACTGAGGGGGTGGCGGAACTACTTCAGCTTGGATACTCGAAAAGGGTTCTTTGAAAAACTGGACATCAATATCCGAACTCACCTGAGATGCTTGATATGGCGAGCCTGGAAAAAGCCGAAAACAAGGCAAAAGGAATTACGCAGAAGAGGCTTGGACGAGTATAACGCTTGGAAATCAGCCTATAACGGCAGAGGACCATGGTTTAATGCCCAATCACTCCATATGCACATTTGCATTCCAAATACCTTGTTCAAACGGTTGGGATTGTATTCTCTGAAATTTCAGGGGATTGCTTAAATGAAACGCCGTATGCGGAACCGCACGTACGGTGTTGTGGGAGGCGACGGGCTATATCCCGTCACCTACCCGATTTTCAAATTGTGCAAAAACAGGCAACTTCCAGCGGACTACGTATTGAAAAAGTCAGAAAATAGGCAATAATTAAAAGGTCTATCAAAGGAGCGCATCATGAGTGGTGGTGAAACGATCAGTCCGAAAATTGAGCAATTAAATACCTTAATTAAAAATGTTCTTTTGGCTCACTTACCAAAAGCCGGTGTGCTGGATAGCCCGACGATCAAGGGACTTCGTTTTATTCGTCGGGATGAAAATAACCGCGAAGGCGCCAGTATCGCCGAGCCGAGTCTGGGTTTCGTCATTCAGGGGCAAAAACAAACGATAGTGGGTGGCAAACCCTATAGCTATGGGAAAAACCATTGCGTGGTGATTGGGGTGGATGTGCCCACATCCTATTGCGCGAGTAAAGCAACCAAAGCCGAGCCCTTTTTAACGGTTTCGCTCTTGTTGGATCGAGTGCTTTTAGCTGAACTCATCGGACAATTGCCGCCGCAAAGCGAATCCATTCGCGCCGGATCGGCGCTTACGGTGGGTGAGATGGATGAGGCGTTACTTGAGGCGCTTTGGCGATTGGTTCAATTGGTTGATCGCCCCGAAGAGGCCGCTGTGCTAGCCCCGATGATCATTCGGGAAATCCATTTCCGGGTCTTGATGACGCCCCTTGGCGAGAGTTTGAGGCGGTTTTGCGCGCAAGCGGGCAGCAGCTCGCAAATTGCTCGAGCGATCGCCTGGCTTCGTCAAAACTATCGTTCGTCGTTAAGCGTTTCGGAATTGGCCGATCACGTGCACATGGGTGTGTCAACCTTTCACAGGCGCTTTAAAGAAGCAACCAATATGACGCCGCTTCAGTACCACAAACTTTTGCGTCTGCATGAAGCCAAGCGCTTGATGATTAGCGAAAACATGGATGCGACCACGGCTTGCTACGCGGTGGGATACGAAAGCCCGAGCCAATTTAGCCGTGAATACAAGCGTGAATTCGGTCAGCCGCCTTATCGGGATGTGAAGCGCCAGAAAAGCCTTCGCAAAACCGGTTTTGTTCTGGGTGGCTTCTGAGATTAAGGCGCTTTTTGTCACTTGCTGACAAATTCGGAAACACTTTTTGCGAATCCAAACGCTTCTGAGAGTATCGGGCAAAAATTGGCAAACATTGCACTATTGGCTGCCAATGAAAGCACGTTAAATTGTCTTCGACACAGCGGTTTTTTAACCTGTCTCGGAGGAACAAATGCTCACTCGCAAAACGTTTTTGAAATCTTTATTGGCTGCGGCGGTGTTTTCCACATTTTCAGTCGCTCAGGCGCAAACGGCAGGCAAAGTCTTGGTCGTGTATTACTCGTGGTCAGGAAACACCCGGGCGATGGCTCAAGCCATTGCGAAAGAACTTCATGCCGATATCTATGAGATTAAGCCCGTCAAGCCCTATCCCGAATCGTATCGGGCCACCGTTAACCAAGCCCGCGATGAATTGCAGCGGGGATTTCGTCCGGAAATTGCAAAGACGGTCCCGGATCTCACGCAGTACTCAACAATTGTTTTAGGTACGCCCAATTGGTGGAGCCATGTGAGTATGCCGGTATTCACATTCATGGATCAGTATGATTTGTCCGGTAAGGTGATTTTGCCCTTTGTGACGCACGGTGGTGGTGGGATGTCAAGCTGCGAAGACGATATTCGTGCTAAATTCCCGAAAGCGGATGTGCGAGAGGGAATTACGGCTTATGGCTCTTCCTTCTCGGTTGAAGACATTCGTGCTTGGTTAAAAAAGAACCAATTAATTTCTTAGACTTTGTAGCGGCGTTGCCTTTGAGGGCAATGCCCGCATATTGAAAGGATGACATAAGGTGGGGATTCTCTCTTGGGTTTCTTTGGCACTCGTGGGCTACGTGGCCGTGAGCCTTTTGTGGCATTTAAATCTCTCCCTTTTGGGTAAGGGGATTCTTTTATTCATTTTTATTGTCATCAGTCAGAAATTTTCCATTTTTGCCGCATTGGGCGGGCAAATGTTCAATCCGGAGATGTCCCGAACGGCTCTTTTGATTTGGGAGTCGCTTTATAACATTTTGCTTGTACTCGTGCCGCTTTTAATCATTAAAGATGTCGGTTATTGGGTGACAAAGGGCGTTGGGCTTTTAGCCGGCCGGCACTTCGTTTGGCCGTTAAGCACGGATTGGGTGAAATGGGGGCTTTTGCTTTTTTCTATTGCCGGGGGTGTCTACGGAACCTATGCAGCGTTGAAAGTACCCGATGTGCACCGCGTCGAAATTCGTCTTCAAAATCTGGATCCTGCTTTTGACGGGTACCGGATCGTGCAGATGGCCGATTTACACGTCGGACAACTGATCCGCCGCCCATGGTTGGAAGTGGTTGTCAATAAAGCCAATGCATTGAATCCTGATTTGATTTTATTGACCGGTGACATGATTGAGGGGCCCGCCTCCGCGCTTTCTAGTGAAGTAAAACCCTATGCGCGACTCAGAGCCGATGACGGCGTTTTTGCGGTGACCGGCAATCATGAGTACTGGCATGGTCATAAAGCCTGGATTAACTATTTTGAGAGCATCGGCATTGAGATGCTTGAAAATCGTCATTTTGTGGTGAGTCGGGGAGACGCCCATCTTGTGATTGCCGGCATGAGTGATCGCTCGGCGCTTCGGTTCGGTTCCGGGGATGGACCCGATCTAAAGGCTGCGTTAGCAGGCGCCCCTGATGGCGCTGTGATTTTGATGGCGCATCAACCGCTGGGCGCCAAAGCGCTTGAAGGCGTGGATTTGCAGTTATCCGGTCACACCCACGGTGGACTGTATTTATTGATTCAGCCTCTTATCGCGTACTTTAACGATGGTTTCGTGGATGGGTTGTATCGAGCCAATGATCGTGCGCAAATTTATGTCTCGCCCGGTACGGGACTTTGGACCGGTATGGCTTTGCGATTGGGTGTCCCTTCAGAGATTACGGAAATTACGTTAAGAAGTGTCAGATAGAAAATGGATGGGAAAGTAGGGGAATCTTAGTAAATGTTGGGAAAGGTTGGAAAATTTTGGAAAAATTAGAGCGAAAAAAAGGAAGCCCTCAAAAGAGAAGCTTCCTTTTTCGTTCCTAGTGTTCCTTGGGATCGGTGTGCGGATCGATTCGATTAATGAATCCACCACCCAAACAAACCTCGCCGTCGTAAAGTACGGCGCTTTGTCCCGGGGTCACCGCCCATTGTGGGGTTTCAAAATCCAATGTGAAACGCTCGGGCGTGCTTTCAACCACGGTGCACACACCGTCTTGCTGACGATAGCGGGTTTTCACCGTGCAGCGAGTGCCGGGGGCGGGCGCGACGCCAGAGACCCAGCTGGGCATTTCCGCGGTCATGTGTCGGCTCAATAACCACGGGTGATCGTGGCCTTGTGCAATCCAAAGTGTATTGGTCGCCATGTCTTTTTTGGCCACAAACCACGGTTCACCGTTACCGTCACGGCTGCCGCCCACGCCAATCCCTTTTCGTTGGCCGAGCGTGTAAAAGGCAAGCCCTATATGTTCGCCCACGACTTTGCCATCGGGCGTTTTCATCGGGCCGGGCTTGGTGGGAAGGTAGCGGTTGAGAAACTCCCTAAAGGGTCTTTCACCGATAAAGCAGATTCCGGTTGAGTCTTTCTTTTTGGCATTCGGTAGCCCGATTTCTTCAGCGATGCGGCGCACTTCCGTTTTACGAAGCTCACCCACAGGGAAAATCACTTTTGAGATTTGTTCTTGTGTGAGGCGGTGCAAAAAGTAGCTTTGATCCTTGGTTTCATCAAGTCCGCGCAAAAGTTGGGTTTTGCCGTCGGCCGTTTTGCGAACACGGGCATAGTGACCGGTTGCTATGCACTCGGCTCCCATCGCCATCGCATAGTCGAGAAAGGCGCGAAACTTAATTTCCGCGTTGCAAAGCACATCGGGATTGGGGGTGCGGCCTGCAGAGTATTCGCGCAGGAAATCGGCAAATACCCGTTCTTTATATTCTTTGGCGAAATTAACGGCTTCAATGTCAATGCCGATCACATCGGCCACGCTGGCCGCATCAATGAAATCCTGTCGCGATGAACAGTACTCGCTGTCATCGTCATCTTCCCAGTTTTTCATAAATAGGCCGATGACATCATAGCCTTGTTGCTTTAAAAGGTAGGCTGATACGGAGGAGTCAACGCCGCCCGATAAACCGACAACGACACGCTTACCCATGATTTAATTCCTAAAATAAAGACGCGTTCAATTATACGGCACACTATCAGGTTAAAATAACGAACCTTCATATTGGGAAAAATTATGACGTGGTTATCGCAGATTTCAGATAAAGCCGCACACTTGACGAGTGTGCTAGGCATTCGCGCGCCGGTGTTGAGTGCACCGATGTGGGGCGTGACAACGCCGCAAATGGTTGCGGCGGTCAGTAACGCCGGAGGGCTTGGTGTTTTGCCGAGCGCTCTTTTAGGGGGTGAGGCACTATGCGAAGCCATTGCCGAGGTGAAAAAATTAACCGACCGTCCCTTTGCCGTGGATTTGCGGGTCCCTTTGAGAGAGCCTGAGTCAGCCGCCAAAACTCAGCAAATTTTTGAGGCACTGGAACCTTTGCGCGATGAATTGGGAGCGCCGCACACGATGCCTTCTGTCCCGGATTTTGAAGAGCAGTTTGAGGCGATTTTAGCGAGCGACGTGCCTGCGGTTCGGTTTAGTTTCGGCGGACCGCGCGAGGTTTACGCCGAGGCGCTCGAAGCGCGTCACATCGTGATGATTGGATGCGTTAATTCCACGCGAGAAGCCAAAGTGCTAAAAACGGCGGGTTGTCAGGTGATTATTGCTCAGGGTGTTGAAGCGGGCGGACCGAGACAGTTTTTTGAAAATCCCCATGAGGCTTCTCAAATCGGTTTGATGGCGCTTTTGCCACCGGTGGTTCGCGTCTGTGGCGACGTGAGTGTGGTGGCTTCCGGCGCGATGATGACGGCAAAGAGTATGATGGCCGCGATGATGTTGGGTGCTTCAGGTGTGGAAGTGGGTTCGCTTTTAGTGCGTACGGATGAATCCGCTTGGCCCAAGGCCATGAAAGATCAGGTGCCTTGGTGCGATGATGCCGCAACGCGGCTGACCGATATGACAAATGGCCGAATGACTCGCGTCGTTCGGCCATTTGTCATATCGGTCAGCC
>URFF01000074.1 GCA_900546995.1 uncultured Sutterella sp. | reverse complement strand
TAACCTCAACACCTTGAGCCTTAAGAAGGGATGGAATGCGGCCTGCCGGCGTACCGGGCTCCACATTAATCATGATTTCCCGTCCATCGGGATTATGCACGTGAAGCTGATTGGCGTAATAGGTCCATCCGGCAATCACTATAAACGAAAGAGCAATACCCGCTAAAAGAGGAAAGACAAAACGTTGATTTTTGACTTCACGTCGTAAGATAGCGACTTCTTCGTCACGTGTGAGCGCACGATCACCCTGATGGTGCTTGGCGCGATAAAGATTTTTCGTCGTTTGCCACTCGTGTTTAGCGCGAGCGACATTCTTTTTCCAAAGGGTTTCAATTTTAGTGCGTTGATTGGATCGATTAGACCACAAACGATCAACCCTGGATGCAAATTCATCGATGAATGCACCCACACCCTGCCCTGCCTTTTTCAAATAGGCATAAAGTTGATTTAAAAAGTCTTGAAAATCGAATGGACGCATGAATAACAAGCAGGATTTTTAGAAACGCTTCATAATATCAAGACCTGAAATTTTTTGTACTTCAAATCATGGAAAAACACAATTTCGGTTACTGGGTCACCTCTCAAACGTTGCCCACTCAAGGTTCCGCTCTTTTAGACGACTTCAGTGTCGTGCGAGTGACAGGCGAGGATGCTGAAAGTTTTCTGCACGGACAATTCACCAACCATATCCAAAACCTCGGAAACGCTTATCGTTTGGCCGCGTATTGTCAACCCCAAGGCCGTATCTTGGCACTGATGCGAGTTTTTCGTGTAGAGGATCAATTTTATTTGGTGTTGCCTCGAGATTTGCTCCCCGGCTTTTTGAAGCGCCTTTCCATGTTTATTCTACGCAGTCGGGTCAAACTGGAAGAGGCAACGGATTTGAAAGTGCTAGGCCTCATCAATCCCGCTATGGATCTTCCGACATGCGATACGCACACTGCGACTTGGCCTATTATTGCCAGAGTGGCCGATGCGTTCGGTCAGCCCAGAGCGATGGCGATTGGCCGCGCTGAGGCTTTATCCGTTTTAAGAACTCAGGAAATGAGCACAGCACACTGGTATGCCTCTGATATCAGCGCAGGGCTTCCTTGGGTTTGTGAAGCAACCAAAGAAGCCTTTATCCCTCAATGGATCAACTTGGATCTCATTGGTGGACTGGTTTTTGATAAGGGATGCTACCCAGGCCAAGAAGTTATTTCCCGGGTTCAACACATTGGTAAAACGCCCAGACGGATGATATCTATGGTTGCGGATGGCACTATTGAAGTTAAGGCCAATACTGAGGTTGCTGTCGAGGGGGCCGCAGTCGGTAATGTCGTCATGGCATCGTCTGTCGCCAATAAAATTTACTGTTTGGTTGAAGCCACGACAAAATCAATCGAAGAAGGTCAAATGCTTGTTAAGGGTCAAAACTTACTACATCTGTAGTCTGAAGAGAGGCTTGAGCTACTATGGCCTCTGCTGACTCCTCTGCCTTCGTTGTTACTACAGTCTGGTGACTGCGTCAGAGGCCTCCACGAGTAAGCACGCTGTCTTTCTCCCCATGTAGGCTCCTCCTTTACCCTGCCAGTTTCTGGATAGGTATTGGATTTCGTGTTCTCCTGCACACTCATCCACTGGCTTGGCCTTATATGAGGTTCCTGTTCGTAACCCCGGGGATTTGCCGCCGGTTTCCTTCCCCCTACTCCTAGCGGAGCACAAGTTGCCTTAAGCTGGATCTTGGCCCTATCAGCTCGTCTACGGGACTTGCACCCGCTAGTACAGCGCACATGTCGTGCGCACAAGAAAAGCCTCGGTCGCTTGACCGAGGCTTTTTGATAGTTGTTAGAAGTTAATTTTCACCTATCTGATCGATCGCTTTTTTCTGGTCACCGGCTAAAACTACTGTGAGGTTTTCGCGTTTAACCATCTTACGGAAAGCAGCATTGACTTCGTCCAAGGTGAGATTTTTAATCTTCTCATCGTTTTCTTTGGATTCGGTCCAGTCGCTACCTTCTTGCATGAGGGCAACCCATTGGGAAGCGACCAATGCGTCTTGACTTCGATTGATGGCGCGATAATCGATATAACCCTTTTTGGCTTCATCAAGCTCTTCTTGTGTAAAGCCTTCTTTAATCACGCGATCAATTTCCTCATAAAGCGCCGCCTCGGCTTTCTTTAAGTTCTGCGGAGCAAGGATCGCTTGCATCACCCAAGTGGCTTCGTTACCGAATGCGGGAAGTAAAAGAGAACTGCCGGCGCCGTAACTTAAACCTTCCTTTTGACGCAAGCGCATCATCAAACGGTTGGAAAGACCATTACTGCCACCGAAGATCCAATTGGCCACATGCATCGCAATGGCATCCTCATCGTTTTTATTTCCTTCAAAGGTAAGCTGCGCCATGATGGTCGCGTTTTCTTTATCGGGTGTGTCGATGATGATATGGGTACCGGCGACCGGTTGATACTCACGAACAATACGCTCGTAAGGAACCTTTGACACCTTTGCCTTTAAAAGCTCTTCTAATTGAGCCTTAACGGCTTGCGCATCAAAGTCACCCACGATGGAAATTTCGCCACGTGCAATACCAAATTGGTTGTCATAGTAGGCTTTAACGTCATCAAGCGTTGCGGCGTCCACAGCAGCCTTTAATTCCTTACTCGTTAAACGATAGCGAGGATCGTTTTTCGGATAATGATTAAAGTGTTCAGCTACAGCGTCACGAGCGAGAATTCTCGGGTCATCCATTCGCGATTGAATGTCGTTTGCCATTTCAGCCTTTAATTCCTCAAAGTCTTTAACCGGCATCGTTGAATCGGACCAAAGCTGAGTCATCAAAGCCAAGGAGGCTGCCAAATTGTCACGTGTCGTCGTGTAACTACCCACGCCACCGTCGATTTGTAGTTTCGTAAATTGGTCGGTAATCTCATTGCGATTCATCGTGGAAGTTCCGCGCTCAAACATACCGCTCATTAAAAGGCCAATGGCACGTTTGCCGGCACGGGTTTCATAGTCGCCGAATCGGAAATTGGTTCGAACGACAACGGTCTGACCACGGGTCTTTTTCGGTAAGAGCGCAACATTGACATCACCGATACTGAAGCGCTCGGTGCGAACATTTAAATTGTCGGGACTTGAATCAAAGACTTCAGCTTCCTGACCTTGAGTCTTAAATTCGTATTGCGACAACACCTCTTCAAGCGTGGGCGCAGGCGTCATTTGAGCCCGCTGCGGTTTATCATCGGGAATGAAAACACCGACGACACGGTTATCACGCACAAAATAACGACTCCAAGCCGATGCTACGTCCTCGGCCTTCATCTTCTCCCAGCTGTCGCGATGGATAAAGAAAAGTCGCCAATCACCCAATGCGATGTAGTCGGAAATATCCACACCAAACGCTTCCGGGTCGGCAAACATGCGCTCATAAAGCGTTTTTTCTTCACGAGCCATCAAAGAAAGTTCGTCCTGTGTCAAGGCTTTTTCTTTGAACGCCGATTCCACGGTGTCGACTAGAATTTCACGGGCTTTCACTTCATCGCCGTCTTTGGGAAGCATGGCGGCAAAGAAAGCGAAACCGGGATCATGAGCCGGCATGGGCCAGGCAAAGACTTGAGTGGCAATCCCTGTTTCAACCAGCGCCTTGTGCAGACGACCACGAGGAGTATCCCCCATGACATCAGCACCGAGGTTGATGAGTTGTCCGTCAGGGTGCAGTGCGCTCGGAATGCGATAAGCAACGCTAACCACCTTCATTTCACCGGAACGGCGAATTTCAAAGTAACGAGGACCATCGGCCACCGGTTCTTCAGTCCAAAGTTGAGGCAACTCACGATCGGGCTTCGGGATAGCGCCGAAAATCCGTTCGATCTTTGCAAGGGTTTCAACTTCATCAAATTTGCCCGACACTGTCAAGACAGCATTATCCGGTTGGTAGTAGCGATGGTAGAAAGCTTGGAGGTTCTCAATTTTGACGTGCTCGATATCGCTTCTGGCACCGATTGTGCTGTTGCCGTAGTTATGCCAATCAAAAAGCACAGATTGCATGCGTTTGAGCAAAACGTTCACGGGGTTATTTTCCCCCATTTCAAACTCGTTTCGCACCACGGTCATTTCCGTGTCCAAATCCTTTTGGGCGATAAAGGAATTGGTCATCGCATCAGCACTCCAACCGAGCGCCCAATCCAAATTGTCTTCGGTCGCCGTAAAGGACACGAAATAATTGGTACGATCAAGCCACGTGGATCCGTTCATGCGGAAACCGCGTTTGGTGAATTCTTTCGTGGGTTCCGGATAGTTTTTCGAACCCTTGAACATGAGATGTTCCAAGAGGTGAGCCATGCCGGTTTCGCCATAGCCTTCGTGGCGAGAACCCACAAGATAAGTCATGTTAACAGTAATCGTGGGTTTACTCGAATCAGGAAAAAGTAAAACGCGCAAACCGTTATTGAGGCGATATTCAGTGACGCCTTCAACCGTGTGCATTTTCTGGGCTTTTGCCGCTTCAACGTGCTGAGTTTCATTCATAGGAGCTTTCGTATCCTTTTGCCAATAGCCAATTGCCGCCGCACAGGCTAACACAACGCCCGTGACCGCAATCCATTTCAGGGATTTCACAGTATAGCCTCCGATAATCACAATCGCGAAGATTATTATCGATGTTAGGTTTGCTAGTTTAACGAAAATCAGCCACAAGATACGGCAATTAACATGAAAGATGTATCGAAGTTTTGCGGTTTTTAGCGAAAAACACACCATTGGCGCTATAGTACGTCCTGTTTGTTTTTGAAACGTCTATATCCACTGACAGAAAGATTGCCGTGAAAGCTTTTTTTGACCTTCTGCCCGTTATCTGTTTTTTCATCACCTTTAAGGTGGCTGGTTCTTACACTGCGGAGCTAGCTCCCATCGTGCCGGTGGCAACCGACTTAATTCCGATTGTCTCGGCAACGGCCGTGATCATTGTGGCCAGCTTGTTGCAGATGGCATTTATTTTGGCCCGAGGTGAGAAACCGAGCAAAATGGCTGTATTTTCAACGCTTTTGGTGGTTCTTTTCGGCGGTATGACGATCGCTTTTCAAAAACCGGAATTCATTCAGTGGAAACCGACACTGCTTTACTGGTTATTCGCCGGCATTTTGATTTACGGTCGTATTAAGGGTAAGGGCTATATTAAAAAGGTGTTCGTGGGGCTTGAGATGCCTGAAAATATTTGGGACAATCTGGAAAAGGCCTGCCTTTATTTTTTAGTGCTAATCGGTTTTATCAACCTTTTTGTCGCTTACACGTTCAGTATGGACATCTGGGTGGACTTTAAGCTTTTCGGACTATTGGGGCTGACACTTCTTTTTACAATTGGGGTTGGCTTCTATGTCGCCAAATATGCACGAGAAGCGCAAAATATCGACCAACAGCATTGATCGAGTTTATTTTTATTCATATATAGAAGGATCGTTGTTATGCAACATAAAACTTTAGTCGCCGGTTTGGCGCTAGCTCTGGCTTCTACGATGGCCTTTGCCGCTCCGACGGCGGTTACGGTTAACGGCAAGACGATTTCCGCCAAGGATCAGGAAGCGGTTATTCAGCAAATTGTCAAGAGCGGCCAGAAACGCACGCCGGAATTGGAAATGCAAGTTCGCAATCAAATGATTGAACGCGAAGTCCTTTTGCAAGAAGCCAACCGTTTGAAGCTCGCCAACCGTTCCGAAGTCAAGCAAGCTCTCAATAACGCCCGTGACACGGTTTTGATTAACGCATTGGTCGCTGACTATGCCAAAAAGAGCCCGGTCAAGGACGCCGATGTGAAGAAGTTCTACGAAGAACAAAAGAAGATCTACGGCGATCGCGAATATAAGGTGAGCGTGATCACGGTTAAGACCGAAGCCGATGCCAAGAAAGTTACCGATGCATTGAAAGACGGTGACAAGTTTGCCGATGTTGCGAAGAAGTTCTCCGTTGACACCGCAACGAAAGATAAGGGCGGTAAGATCGACACGTGGGCCTCTTCAGCTCGCTACCCGCAAATGATCGGTTATGCGATCCGCAATTTGGATAAGGGTGCATACACCGAAGTGCCGGTGCGTGCCAATGGGCTTTTCTATGTGATCCGTGTTGACGATACGCGTAAGGCTCAGCTCTTCCCGGAATACGAAAAGAGCAAGACTCACTATCGTAACATGCTGGTTCAAACCAAGGTCCAGGAAAACATCCAACAACTTTTCCAAAAAGCTAAGATTAACGTCGGTAAGTAATGGTTTTAACCCATTGCATTCACTCTTGTAATGGGTTATCTGCCGATTCGATTCAACCGACCGAGTTTTCGGTCGGTTTAATCTTTGGCCCCTCCCTATTTCTTACCGGTATTTGTCGGACTGAAGAAGTGCCTCGGCATTTGATAGTAGTTTCTGAAGTTGTTCCAAATACGCGTTTCGATCAACAAGCGGATGAGCTTCAGGGGCTCGCACCTTTTGAATCAAAGGGATTTTTTCCGTCAAACCGGTTGAAAACGGATGAGCGGTTAAGTCAACCTCCACATTCAAGCGCTTGTCGGCTAAACGTTTAATGCTACTGATATAGGCTTCGATTTGCGACTTCGATTCAATGGCATTTAATCCTAAACCTCCAACCGTTACACAACGATAGCGGCGATCGCCCCACTTGGCCTCGTAAAGATAACTTGCAGTTCCCCACGTGTGCCCCGGTGTCTCCAACACCACGAATCGACTGTCTCCGCAAAAGATTTCATCACCGTCCTTCACGATGAGATCGGTTTTGTGAAGCATCTTCCAAGCATTGGGTTTACCCTCGCTCGCTTGACTGTTTTCAAATGCTTCTTGCCAGCCCTTTTGCGTCATCGCAAAATGCGCATTCGGCATGAGAGGTTTCAACTTATAGTAACCGCCGACATGATCAAAGTGGCCATGCGTCATCAACACATATTTAATGTCGGATAACTTAAACCCAAGCGTTTCAATATTTTTGATCAAGCGGTCGACAAACGGTTCATGTAAGGTGTCAATAAGCACCAAACCGTCAGAAGTTTTGATCAACCACGAAGAGACCCAGGTGATGCCGACCCACCAGACATTGTCAAATACCTGATATGGTTCTCGTTTTTGAATCTCGGCGTCCCTTAACCACTGACTGAGCTCTGTCGGCATTTTGCCCGTTTTAGCAATGACTTCAAAACCCTTGGAGGCGTCTTGAGAACTCCATGTTTTTAACGAATCGCTTGCCTGAGCAAGAATTTTGGTCGGTAATAATGCGCCAAAGGTTGATAAAAGACTGAGCATGAGTAAATTGCGTCTTCTCATGATATTCCTCCTTTGGCTTGAATATTAATCATCAAAAACAATACAATAAATGATAAATATCGCAATAATTGTTTAGTAATTTAAAACAATGGATCACCTAAAAGTTATTGAACTCTTTAATCGGATCGCCGAAACCAAGAGTTTTAGTGAAGCGGCTCAATTGCTGAATATCTCCCGACCGAGTGCCTCTCGGCAAATTCATGAGTTAGAAAGACGCTTAGGAGTCAATCTTTTTCATCGAACGACTCGAGTGGTTACGGAGAAACTTTTTGGGAAAAAGCCAAACGTATCGAGGCGCTATCTGACGAATTATTTGAACCGTTAGAGAATCAAGATGAAAAACCTAGCGGTCGAATTCGAATCTCTTGCAGCGACTCGTTTGCTCGTTTTTATTTAATTGCGGCGATTTCGCGGTTTATGCGGCAATATCCGGCCATACAAACAGAGTTGTTTACCATATGTTCCGTAAAGCCCCTGCATTGATGCCGGGGATGTAAGGAACACCGATGTTAATCGGCTATTGCGGTGTATTTTGTTCTTCTATGTATTGCTTGATGATCGAAAGCGGCGCACCCCCACAGCTACCCGCAAAGTACGAAGGCGACCACAACGCCCCCTTCCAGAGTTGCTTTTGAATAC
>URFF01000073.1 GCA_900546995.1 uncultured Sutterella sp. | reverse complement strand
CGTGGATATGGCCGTCGGCGTGATTGTTGGCGCCGCCTTTTCCGCCATTGTTTCCTCGCTCGTAAAAGACATTGTCAATCCGATTTTGGGGGTGATTGTCGGCTCTCAGGATTTCTCCAATTTCTTTTTTGTATTGTCGTTACCGGAGAATTACACCGGCCCCATGACCTATGATGCTCTCACAAAAGCCGGGGCGGCGGTTGTGGGGTATGGTGCCTTTTTGACGGCTGTCTTTCACTTTCTTTTGATGGCTTTTGTGGTCTTTTGTTTGGTCCGTGTCGTCAATCATGTTCGCCAGATGGCCGACAACGCATTGGCTTTAAAAAAAGCCGAAGAGAAAAAGACACCGCCAGCCACTCCGGAAGACATTGTGCTTTTGCGGGAAATTCGAGATTTGCTCAAACAAAAAGAGCAAAGCTAGCTAGGCAACAAACCAAAAAAGAAGGAGCCAATATCGGCTCCTTCCTCACTAGAAATTTCTAAAAAGGAAATTAGTAGTTTTCAGCGCGAACTTCAAAGTAGCTTTGAGCGTAGCCGCAAACCGGGCAGGCTTCAGGAGCCTTCACCCCCATCACAAGGTGGCCACAAATACGGCATTCCCACATCGTTTGGCCGGCTTTTTCAAAAACTTGTTGCATTTCCACGTTCTTCAAAAGCTTGCGATAGCGTTCTTCGTGGGCCTTTTCGATGGCGGCGACAGCGCGGAATTTGGCAGCCAATTCGGTGAAGCCTTCAGCCTCGGCGTCCTTGGCAAAACCGTCATACATATCGGTCCATTCGTAGTTTTCGCCTTCGGCGGCGGCACCTAAGTTGGCAGCCGTGTTGCCAATCCAACCTAAGGCATCGCACCACAGGCGGGCGTGCTCTTGTTCGTTACGGGCCGTTTGTAAGAAAATGGCGGCGATTTGTTCATAGCCTTCACGCTTGGCGACTTCTGCGAAATAAGTGTACTTATTGCGTGCTTGAGATTCGCCAGCAAACGCCGTCATCAAATTCTTTTCAGTCTTGGTGCCGGCTAATTGACCGTTGGGTTTCGCGGCTTCTTCCACCACTTCAAAGACTTCAATGCCCTTTTTGCAAATGGGGCAAATGTAGTCAGCGGGCAGGGGGCCATCGCATTCGTGAATGTAACCGCAAACTTTGCAACGATATTTCATCTTTTTTTCTCCTAAATCCCCGCTACGGTCCGTGTAGCAGGTGTGTAAAAGGCGCTCCGCCAATTCAGAAAGCGGTTTGCCGTAAAAAGTTTCATAAAGAGCTTGAATTTCTTTATTTTCGTGACTGGTTCGACGCTCTGTGGCGAAGGACTCATCGCGAGCGTAAAGCGAATCAATTCGAGCTTGACGTGTTTGATCTTCTTCGCCCCAATTGAGCTTGGGTTGGCCACCGCCGCTAATGCAGCCGCCGGGGCAGGTCATGACTTCAACAAAATGGTAGTGCTTTTCGCCTGATTGAATTTTTTCGATTAACCGACCGGCGTTGGCAGTCCCGTACACTACGGCGACATTGAGCGTCAAATCACCGATTTGTACGCTTGCTTCTTTGGTATCGGTCAAGCCTCGAACCGGTGTCAAATCATAAAATTGAGCCGGGGCATTTTGTCCGGTAATGAAGAAGTGGGCGGTTCGCAATGCGGCTTCCATCACGCCGCCCGTATTGCCGAAGATCACACCGGCACCAGACCCTTCGCCCATTAGGCGATCAAAGGGACTTTCCTCAATCGTGTCAAAAGACAAGCCACGTTCTTGGGCCCATTGAGCCAATTCCGTTGTGGTAATGACAAAATCCGTATCACGCATTCCATCGATGCCTAGGTAGCGACCGGCAGCACACATTTCATCACGACGGATTTCAAATTTCTTTGCGGTGCAAGGAGTCACGGCAACGTGAACAATCTTTTTTGGATCCAGCGACTGTTGTTTCGCGAAATAGGTTTTGACCGTGGGGCCTTGCATGCCAATGGGGCTTTTAGCCGTTGAAATATTGGCAAGCATTTCCGGGTGGAAGGTTTCAGCGTATTTGACCCATGCCGGGCAGCAGCTTGTAAATTGCGGCAACGGTCCGGTCTTTTTTGTAACACGCTCAACCAGTTCGCTGGCCTCTTCCATGATGGTGAGGTCTGCGCTGAAATTGGTATCAAGGACAAAATCCGCCCCTAACGCACGCAACAACCCCACCATCTTTCCTTCGCAGAAAAGACCGGCTTGTTGTCCGAAGGCTTCAGCTAATGCAACGCGAACCGAGGGAGAGGTTGAAAAGATGACGATACTGTTGGGGTCGTCGATAGCGGCTTGAACGTCAGGGTATTCCGGGCGTGGAAAGAGGCTGCCCGTTGGGCAGACATTGATACATTGCCCGCAATTGATACAGATCGCACGGTCCCCTGTTTTTTCAAGACTGTAGTGACCGTGCACACCGATATAGTCTTCGCAAACTTGTCGGCACATGGAACAGTTGACACAAAGCGCCTCATTGCGCTCAAGTGCTGGATTATCCGGCTCTACAGCGACACGGACATCCAGGGATTCGTGTTTGGACATATTTCTCTCCTGAGCACCGATTGACGTTATTCGGTGAGACTTGCGATACAAAATCGACAAGTGACATAAGTATGCAAAATGCGTTGAACTGATTATTCCCGCCTCTTATGTCGGGTTCTATGCCGAAACTATAAAAAAAGCAGCTGAAAATCTCAATTGGAATTTTCAACTGCTTTCATAGTTTTAGGATTTGGTTTGATCGGTCGAGGTGAAATTTTGCTCTTTCTCTTTGGATGAAGATTCTGATTTTTCCTCAGGTTTCTTCCCAAATCCCTCAAGCAATGACCGTCCGGGATTATCCTTTGACCAACTGACAAAGCCATAGACAATGATCAGTGGGAAAAGGATCCATTCGGCCAAGATATCAATCCAGTCCATGGCGCCTTCTATTGATGGTAAGACGTGACCAATTCCACCTCTTCCTTAGCCCCCAAGAAGACGGCCACCCGTTGATGAAGTCCCGTGGGTTCAATATCCAAAATGTTTTCGTAGCCGTTGGTGGCTTTGCCGTGGGCTTGCTCGATGAGCCAGCTCATTGGGTTAGCTTCATACATTAAACGCAACTTGCCGGGTTTTGAAGGATCACGGTGATCCCTCGGATACATGAAAATACCGCCGCGGTTAAGAATACGGTGAACTTCAGCGACCATCGCGGCAACCCAACGCATGTTGAAGTCTTTTTGACGGATACCGGTTTTGCCGGCGAGTAACTCCGTGACATAACGCTGCACGGGGGCTTCCCAGTGGCGCATATTGGAGCAGTTGATCGCGAACTCCTTGGTGGATTCGTCAATGACAACGTTTTGAGCGGTTTGGTAGAAATTGCCGGTCGCAATATCCAGCGTAAACATCATGACACCAAAACCGAGCGTAAAAACCAATTGCGTTTGTGGGCCGTAAATAACATAGCCGGCGGCCAATTGATGGCGGCCGCTTTTCAAGAATTCCTCATCTTTAACATCACGATGGGGAGTTCCGGCCGGCAAAATGGAGAAAATCGTTCCAATGGATACGTTAATATCGATGTTGCTCGAACCGTCTAGTGGGTCAAATAAGACAAGATAAGGACCGATTTCAGAGTCGGCGGGCACTTGCAAAGCATGATCCATTTCTTCGCTGGCGACAGCGCTTACAAAGCCACTTTCCGTGCAGGCCCGGCACATAATTTCATTGGCGATGATGTCCAGTTTCTTTTGCGTTTCGCCTTGTACGTTTTCGCTACCGGCAGAGCCTAAAATGCCTGCCAAAGCACCTTGGCTCACTTTAAAACTGATTTCTTTGCATGTTTCGGCCAGATGGTTAATCAAACCGGTTAAACGGGGATCAACCGCGTGGGCTGTTTCCATTTCATGCAGGTACAGGGCTAAGGTTTTTGCCATGATAAAAATCCTCTTTCTTGGCGCTAGTGCGCTGCGTTATTGAGCGCCTTGTTAATCACTTCACGAAGATCGCTCGAAAGGTGCGGCTGAGATTGAACATAGCTTAAAACGCTAAACATCAGACGCGAACATTCGGGAGTATACCGCCGCCAATTATCCAGGCAGCGAGCCAAACGACTGGAAACTTGCGGATTGATGCGGTCAAGTTTCAGGACCTCATCAAGCCAGAGTCTGTATCCGTGGCCGTCTGGACGATGGAATTCCGCAAGGTTATTTTGACAGAATGCCAACACAAGCGAGTAAACATTATTGGGGTTGTTGGCATGGTAACCCGGATAACGTTCGATTAAATTCTTTACCACATCAACGATTGGGCAATCGTCCATGGGCATGGTGGCTGTCGCCTGAAGCGTAAACCATTTGTTGATCAAAAGCGGCTCATCACGCCACTCGGCCTCCGCAGCTTCAAGCAGTGTGTATTTCGTCGGTGAGGCGCTATTGACGATGATGCGCAAAGCATCGAGCCGTTCGGTGAGATTCTTACTGGTTTCAAAAAGCTGACGAGCACGCAGTAGCGACTTGGCATTGCCTCCGGCGAGCAATAACTCAAAGCAGAAGGCTCTCAATGACCGTTTACCAGCATCCACCGGATTGGGTGAGTACTGGGGATTGGGTGCATTGTCGTCAAATACACGCATCAAAAGGTGAGAGAATTGTCGCCCGAGTTGCTCACGCAAAGACCGGATGGCGGCTCGAATGGCCGCTGGATTGATCATCGGTTGGGTATCGGCAACGCGAGATTCGCTCGGCAAAGTGAGTGCCGTTACCTTAAATGCCGGCGAAATGGTTTTACTCGTGAGCATTGCCTCAAAGGCGTTGCGATAGTGAGGATTGATCACCATGCGAGTGCCACGCTCGAAGTCTGCAACCATTTCGTTAATGCAAAGCATGGAAAGCTTTTCCATGGCTTCTGCACGGTTAAACGGGTCGTTATCCCATTGACTTAAGAAAACCAATTCATCCGGGGTGTAGTCATAGTCGACGATGATCGGCGCGGAGAAATTGCGCGCTAGCGACGGTACTGGATTTTCTCGAATGCCGACAAAAGTCCAAGACTGTTGCGTCTCGGTTAATTCCAAAACTCGGGAAGTACCCTTGGCGGACGTTTCGGCTTGCAATTGCAACGCGATGGGGTTGCCTTTGCTGTTGATGAGAGCGATGTCAAACGGAATAAAGAACGGTTCTTTTTTGGGTTGTCCCGGCGTTGCGGCACAACTTTGTGTCAAGGTCACGGTGTAGGTGCCTGCCGCACGATTCCATTCGGTTTGAACTTGAACGTGTGGCGTCCCGGCCTGAGAGTACCAGCGCTTAAATTGCGTCAAATCACGCATATTGGCTTTGGCCATGGCTTGCAAGAAGTCATCACAGGTGGCTGCGCTGCCATCGTGCGTTTTAATGTAAAGATCAAGCCCGCGACGAAAACCCTCTTTACCCATCAGGGTTTGAAGCATGCGCACGACTTCGGCGCCCTTTTCGTATACAGTCGTCGTGTAGAAATTGTTAATTTCTTCGTACGACTCGGGGCGGATCGGATGGGCCATGGGGCCGGCATCTTCAGAGAATTGCCGATCACGAAGGTAACGGACGTCTTCAATGCGCTTGACAGCTCGAGCCGAAGCGTCTCCCAACATATCGGCGGCAAATTCCTGTTCACGAAAAACCGTCAATCCCTCTTTGAGGGTAAGTTGGAACCAGTCCCGACAAGTCACGCGATCGCCCGTCCAATTGTGCAGGTACTCATGTGCAATGACGCTTTCGATTCGGGCGAAGTCTTTATCGGTCGCCACAGCCGGTGTCGCCAAAACACAACGGGAATTGAAAATATTCAATCCCTTATTTTCCATGGCCCCCATCGTAAAGTCGTCGGTGGCCACAATCATGAAGCGCTCCAGATCCAATTCCAGGCCAAAGCGCTTTTCGTCCCAGGCAATGGCTTTTTTCAAGCTTTCCAGAGCAAATTCCGTTTTGTCCAAATTGCGCGGTTCGACCCAAATTTGTAGTAGGGCTTGTTTACCATTTTGTAATTTGAAGCGCTCTTCACGGCATTTGAGATCGCCCGCGACCAATGCAAAAAGGTAGGCGGGCTTTTTAAAAGGATCTTCCCAACGAGTGAAGTGCCAATTAGCATCGATTTCGCCTTCTTCAACAAGGTTGCCGTTAGAGAGCAAAACCGGGCAGACCGACTTCGGGGCGTTGATGCGGACAGTGAATTTAGCCATGACATCGGGGCGATCCGGATAGTACGTAATTCGGCGGAATCCCTCGGCTTCACATTGAGTCATGAAGTTGCCGTTAGACAGATACAGCCCCATCAAAGAGGTGTTGGCCATGGGGTTGATGACATTTTCAATTTCGATGGTTGCCGCCTCATTGATACCACGCAAAACCATGTCGCCGTTATCAAGCAACGTATATTCGTTACGGGACAACTCCCGACCATTGATTTTGACATTGATTAGATCAAGTTCGCGTCCATTTAAGATGAGATTCTCACCGGGCCGATCCTCATTGGGGCGCACGGTTAATTTTGAGCGGACCCGTGTTTTTTGCGGGTGAAGATCAAACACTAAATCAACGGTATCCACCCAATGCGATGGAGCGGTATAGTCTTTGCGGAAAACGGTTGCCGAAGCCATGCTTAAAACCTCTGAAAATCAAGACGCTGATCTCGTTGAATCAACCCATCTATTCTAAGCATTCAGGCTCCATTTTTCAGGATCTTTTCTCAGTATCGGAAAGAAAAAATCCCCAACTCAGAGCGAAAGCTGGGGATTATCAAAAATCCAAACGTTGATTATGCGCGCTTGGCGAGTTCAATAGCCTTACCGATATATGTACCCGGGGTGAGTGCCATTAAACGATCCTTGGCTTCTTGCGGAATATCCAAGCCGCTCACAAACTCATGAATGGTCTCCGGACTGATACCCTTGCCGCGTGTTAAAGCCTTTAATTGTTCGTAGGGGTGCGGAACACCATAGCGGCGCATGACCGTTTGAATGGCCTCAGCCAAGACTTCCCAAGCATGATCCAAATCTTCAGCCAAGCGGGCTTCATTGAGTTGCAATTTGCCCAGACCACGCGTTAAGGCGTTGTAGCCCACAAAGCAATAGCCGAAAGCCACACCCAAGTTACGCAAAACGGTCGAGTCCGTCAGGTCGCGTTGCCAACGCGAAATGGGTAACTTTTGAGCCATATGGGTTAAAAGCGCATTGGCAATGCCCAAGTTGCCTTCGGAATTTTCAAAGTCAATGGGATTGACCTTGTGCGGCATGGTCGAAGAACCGACTTCTCCCTCTTTGAGCTTTTGCTTGTAAAAGCCCAAGGAGATGTAACCCCAGACGTCACGGTCCAAATCCAACAAGATGGTGTTAGCGCGAGTGATCGCATCAAAAAGTTGGGCCATGTAGTCATGCGGCTCAATTTGAATGGTGTGCGTGTTGAAGTGAAGACCGAGGCGTTCTTCAACGACTTTTCGTGCGAAGGCTTCCCAATCCTTTTCAGGGTAAGCAATCGTGTGGGCATTGTAATTGCCGACAGCGCCATTCATCTTGGCAAGAATCTCCACGGATTCGATGCTGCGGATGGCTCGAGCCAAGCGCATGGCAACGTTTGCCCATTCTTTACCGACCGTTGTCGGGGAAGCGGTTTGACCGTGAGTGCGAGATAACATCGGCACTTCTGCCCAACGGTGGGCATTTTCCGCGAGCGTTGCGTGAATGGACTTCAAGAAGGTGAGCAATTCACGGCGGCCTTCGCTCAGCATCAAGGCATGAGAGGTATTGTTGATGTCCTCACTGGTGCAGCCAAAGTGAACAAATTCACTGGCTTTGGCAAGCTCTTCGTCGTGGGCGACTTGAGCCTTGATCCAGTATTCAACGGCCTTCACGTCATGGTTAGTGGTTTTTTCAATGTCTTTAATGGCTTGGCAAGATTCAACGGTGAAATTGTCCACTAAGCCGCGCAAAAACGCTTTGCCGTGATCGGAAATATGAGCGAGCTCCGGCAATTCAAATTCACTCAGAGCAATAAGCCATTCCACTTCAACACGAACGCGTGCTCGCATAAAGGCACACTCGGAGAAGACATCGCGTAAAGCCTCCGTTTGACGGGCATAGCGACCATCAAGTGGGGACAAAGCAGTAAGTGCGGAAAGTTCCATTTTGTAAGGTCCTGAAACAGTTGAAAAATCTAACGCGCCCATTGTATCAAATTGGTTAGCGGGGAAAACCACTATTTGTCGAAAAACTTTGAAAATTCAGAAAAAAAAGATCAATTAGGTCGAGAAACTGTTTCCGTTTCTACTGTTTGGCTAACATTTGCATACAGACCCTAAAAGTTTTTCGTTTTTTGCTTGCCTATACTGAGGTCATCATTCATTTAACGAAAGGGTTTTCGTAACCAGTTAAAACGAAAGCTCAAAGGAGAAAGCGATGAAGTCGAAATGGTTGGTTACCTCTTTAGTGAGTGTCGGTCTTGCTTTGCCCCTCGCAGCGTTTTCCTGGCATGGCGGTCCTGGTTGGTGCGCTGGATATGATGGTCCTGGTTATGGT
>URFF01000072.1 GCA_900546995.1 uncultured Sutterella sp. | reverse complement strand
TGCACAAATACGCTTACCGACTAAATCATCAAGTGTTTTGTATTTATTGGCATTTTTGGTTTGAACCGCCATAATCAACCCACCGACATCGTAATATGGGTCTGAAAAAGCGACTTGCTTTTTACGCTCCTCGGTGATGGTCATGCCGGCTGCAGCAACATCAATCATATTGGTTTGCAAGGCAGGGATAATGCCAGCAAATTGCATGTTTTGAATTTCCGCTTTGTTGCCGGTTGCTTTGGCAATAGCTTTAATTAAGTCCATGTCAAAGCCAACGATTTCATTGGTTTTGGGGTCTTTGAATTCATAAGGCGCGTAGCCAGCGTCAGTCCCGACAAGAATGGTGGCTGCCTGAACTGAACTTAAACCACAGACCGATATAAGTAATGTACTGAGAAATTTTTTCATGATTATTTTTTAGCAAAGAAAATCGAATTTGAGGCAGTCTACTGAATATCTCGATAAAATCGAACGGATCACCCCGTCGTATAAAATCTTAATAAGTCGACCAAATGTAAATGATAAAATTATTCAGCAAATCAAAAAGTTATTTGTTGGATGAGTTGCATTGGAATAATCGCTGTTTTTGTGTGAAATACTTATATTTGATTGGGGTGAGATCTTTCTAGGTAAATTTTCTTAATTTTAAAAAGACTTAAAAAATCCGATAGATAATTTCAGCAAATCTTATTTGGTCGACAAATTGGGCGAAATAAAGAACCAACTGGACTTTTGATACGTATCAAAACAATAGCTTTGTTGTCTCTCATTGCATCGGTATTTCAGGGCCTAGGAGAATGCTTTCCATTAAAATCAACATCTTCTTGGATCCGGTTACGAAGAGGCATATCCATATGAACATTATGGTGGTTTTGGTCAGACATGATGAAATGAAATCGGTCAATCTCTCCTTGTCTGAAGGGGCAACGATAAAGGATGCTGTGAAGGCGGCAGGGTTTTCGCTGGCTTCTGGTGACCGTGTGGCCGTTTGGAATGTTTTAACGGAAATGGATGCACCTATTAAAGACGGCGATCGTATTGAAATTTTGCCGTCACTGACAGTTGATCCGATGACCGCACGCCGCTTGCGTGAAGAAAAGAATCGGCAACGCGATGTGCCGCTCATGGGCGGTCGAAATGGCAGTAAGCACCGACTATTTTGAAATTTTCTTTAAAATTTGACAGATAAGCCCTTTTTTAGGGTAGAATACGGCGTTAATCTTTTTATCGCTTCGCAATGAGGCGATGGCCGATTTTTTCCACTTTTTTCGACTGAGGTTAACATGCGCATTAGACAGAAGGCTCTCACCTTCGACGACGTTTTGCTCGTCCCCGCCCACTCTGTGGTCCTTCCCCGTGAAACGGAACTCAAAACTCAAATCACCCGTAAGTTAACGTTGAATATTCCGATGGTTTCCGCTGCTATGGATACCGTTACGGAATCGCGTTTGGCTATTGCTTTAGCTCAGGAAGGTGGTCTTGGTTTCATTCACAAGAACATGAGCCCGAAGCAGCAGGCTGCTGAAGTGGCCCGTGTTAAGCGTCATGAAGCTGGCATTGTGTCTGATCCGATCACGGTGACGGCAGATATGACGGTCGGTGAAGTGCTTCGTGTCAGCCGTGAACGTCACATTTCCGGTTTGCCGGTTGTCGACGGTCGTCGCGTTCTCGGTATGGTTACGAGCCGTGACCTTCGTTTTGAAACGCGCATGGATATTCCGGTTTCTCAAATCATGACAACGGCTGATCGCTTGGTCACCGTGCGTGAAGGTGCCAGCCTTGAAGACGCAAA
Organism: uncultured Sutterella sp.; assembly: GCA_900546995.1. Lineage (GTDB taxonomy): Bacteria > Pseudomonadota > Gammaproteobacteria > Burkholderiales > Burkholderiaceae_F > Aphodousia. The sequence goes on along the minus strand of URFF01000072.1, from coordinate 6,864 downwards.
GCACCTCATGCATCAACATCGCGTGGAACGTGTGTTGGTTGTTGATAAAGATTTCAACTTGACCGGATTGATGACTGTTAAAGACATCATCAAGGCGGGTGAACATCCCAATGCCGCAAAAGACGCTCATGGTCGTCTTCTCGTTGGTGCCGCCGTTGGTGTGGGCGCCGGTACGGAAGAACGTATTGAATTAATGCTTGAAGCCGGTGTGGACGTTATCGTTGTGGATACGGCTCATGGTCATTCTCAAGGCGTGTTGGATCGTGTGGCTTGGGTCAAGAAGAACTATCCGGACTTGCAAGTGATCGGCGGCAATATTGCAACGGCTGAAGCCGCCCGCGCTTTGGTTGATTGTGGCGCTGACGGCGTCAAGGTCGGTATTGGACCGGGATCTATTTGTACGACTCGTATCGTGGCCGGTGTTGGTGTTCCGCAGATTACGGCTGTTTCCGATGTGGCAGAAGCCTTGAAGGATACGGGCGTTCCGTTGATTGCCGACGGCGGTATCCGCTTCTCCGGCGACATCGCCAAGGCTTTGGCTGCCGGTGCTTACGCTGTCATGATGGGCGGTATGTTTGCTGGTACTGACGAAGCTCCGGGTGAAGTCGTTCTTTATCAAGGTCGCTCTTTCAAGAGCTACCGTGGTATGGGTAGTCTCGGTGCTATGACGCAAGGCTCTGCCGACCGCTACTTCCAAGACAACAACTCCGGCAACATCAGCAAGTTTGTGCCTGAAGGCATTGAAGGTATGGTGCCTTACAAGGGACCGTTGTCTCAAATCGTTTATCAAATGATCGGCGGTTTGCGCTCTTCAATGGGTTACTGCGGTTGCCGTACGATTGAAGAAATGCGTACCCGTCCGTACTTCGTGGAAATCACGGCGGCCGGTTGGCGTGAATCTCATGTCCATGACGTGAGAATCACCAAAGAAGCTCCGAACTACCGTCAGGAACAATAATTCGGTAGGATAAGGTGTTAAGAGCGCGAGCGTAGTGTCCGACTCACTCGCGCTTTTATAATTGGATTTTATTTTTTGATGGAACTCTCCTCATGAGTCATGATCGTATTCTGATTTTGGACTTCGGTTCGCAAGTAACCCAGTTGATTGCACGTCGCGTACGTGAAGCACATGTTTATTGCGAAGTTCATCCTAATGATGTGTCCGAAGACTTTATTCGCGAATTTAATCCGAAGGGCATTATTCTTTCGGGCTCTCATTTGAGTGCTTACGAAGAAAATACGGATCAAGCAAGCCAAGCTGTTTTTACGGCCGGTGTTCCGGTACTCGGTATTTGCTATGGTATGCAAACCATGGCTCAACAGCTGGGCGGTAAGGTTGAAAGCGGTGTCGGTAAGCGTGAGTTTGGCTACGCAGAGGTAAAGTCTCACGGTAACTCCAAACTGTTCGAAGGCATTGAAGACTTCAAAAATGAAGCGGGCGAATCGATGTTGAAAGTGTGGATGAGCCACGGTGACAAAGTCACTGAATTGCCCGAAGGCTTTAAGGTGATGTGTTCCACGCCTTCTTGCCCGATCGCCGGTATGTGTGATGAAACGCGCGGTTTTTACGCTGTTCAGTTCCATCCGGAAGTCACGCATACACTCAAAGGTCGTGAAATTCTCAATCGTTTCGTGTTGGATATCTGCCACGCAGAACCTTCTTGGATCATGGGTAACTACGTTGATGAGGCCGTTGCTAAAATCCGTGAAAAAGTTGGTGACGAGGAAGTTATCCTTGGATTGTCGGGCGGTGTTGATTCCTCTGTGGCGGCCGCTTTGATTCATCGGGCCATTGGCGATCAATTAACCTGTGTATTCGTTGATAACGGCCTTTTGCGTAAAAATGAACGAGAACAGGTTCGTGATACGTTTGAAAAGAACATGGGCTTAAAGCTCATTGTTGTCGATGCGGTTGATCGTTTCATGACGGCTTTATCCGGTGTTACCGATCCGGAACAAAAGCGTAAGATCATCGGTCGTCTTTTCGTTGAAGTTTTCCAAGAAGAAGCGGCGAAGCTATCTCGCGCCAAGTGGCTTGCTCAAGGCACGATTTATCCTGATGTGATTGAATCGGCTGGCGCTAAAACGAAGAAAGCTAAGACCATCAAGAGTCACCACAATGTCGGGGGCTTGCCAGATACGTTGCATCTGAAGTTACTCGAACCGTTGCGCGATCTCTTCAAGGACGAAGTGCGTGAATTGGGTATTGAACTCGGATTGCCCGCAGAAATGGTTTATCGTCATCCGTTCCCGGGACCGGGTTTGGGTGTTCGTATTCTTGGAGAGGTTAAGAAAGAATACGCTGATCTCTTACGTGAAGCCGATGCCATTTTCATTGAAGAATTACGTGCAGCTGGCTTGTATGACAAGGTAAGCCAAGCTTTCGTCGTTTTCCTTCCTGTAAAGAGCGTCGGTGTGATGGGTGACGGTCGTACCTATGAATGGGTTGTCAGTCTGCGTTCTGTTGAAACCAGTGACTTTATGACGGCTCAATGGTCTCATTTGCCGTACGATCTCTTAGGCAAGGTTTCCAATCGCATTATTAACGAAGTACGTGGTATTAACCGCGTTGTCTACGATATTTCTGGCAAACCGCCTGCCACAATTGAATGGGAATAATCAAACCTAAAGAAACTAGGTGAAAATTAAAGAAGAAGGTTGAAGTCAATTATTTGATTTTCAACCTTTTTCTTTTATTTTATGTAGAAGAATGAAGCAGATTGAAGAAGTGTGAAGCAGATAAAAATCATGGTATTAAACATGTTACTGAAATGAGCTATCATGGTACAAAATCGAATTTTGGCCAGATGGTGATATTCGATACCATGACCACTCTTAATGCCCTGATATGCTTACTGAAACGACACTTAAGAACCTAAAACCGAAGAAAAAGTCATACAAGGTATCTGATCGTGATGGCTTGTATGCTGTTGTGCTTCCTTCCGGATCAATATCTTTTCGATACAACTATCAGATCAATGGTCGTCAGGAAACACTGACACTAGGGATTTGGAAAAAACAAATCAGCTTGCAATAGGCCAGAGAAAACTGCTTGAAGTCAAGAAGTTGAATGATTCCGCTGTCTCTCTTGCAGTTGAAAAGAAACGTCGAAAAAATCATGTACGTAATAATGAAACCGTTCAGGTTTTGATGGACAAATATCTTCAACAGGTGAAATGGGCAGATAGCACACGTGCGCGGAAAATGTATGTCATCAATAATGAAATACTTCCGCGCTTTGGTCGTTATGGAATTTCAGCGATTAAATTTCCAGAGATCTTAGACCAGCTCTGGCTGCGTCAACATTTAACAAAACTTGTAATAGCTGTGTGACCGTCGCTCAACAGAAAGGATGGGATCTTCGCAAATTTAATCCGCATGAACAAAAAGGTGTTCGGTTGTCTACAACGAGACTGAATAATCCAGCAGCGAAGAGAGCTACTTCAGGCCTGGGCAGACATGATCGATGGATTTGTAGAAAATTTTGACCAAAAATAGAATAGAATCCTGTGCCCGCTTGATCGGGGGAGGCGCTCAAGCGAGGGATTGACCGTTTCCCGGTATCGGTCAATCATCGTTGGAAATCGGTTCCAACGGTTGATAACAAAACCGGAAAAACTTACGGCCCGAGTGCTCGAACACTATGGGCCGTAGGAGGTGTGAGATGAAGCAGTTAAAGAACTCATCTCATGCCGACAAGATAGCACGGAGAAATGTAGAATTCAAGATCAATGTGCAAGTTATTGCGCATAAATTGATCTATGGTTTTGCTTTGATTTTGTGGATAATCTTGTCCGCATGGCCATCATAGCATGATGAGAGGCGGGGGATGTTATATCCTCCGCTGCTTTGCGTTGAATCGCTTTAAAAATTGTGAAAGAGGCGTCCTATGGCTGATGTGATTGCAACAATATGGGACTTTGACAAAACCTTGATTGAAGGATACATGCAGGAAATATTCAGTTTTCTTTGACGGTTACAGTAAGCCCCAATTTCTCACTGTTATCAGTCCAATCTAAATCAAGTTTTAAATGATTTTGTTCACAGATTGTTTTGACAATTGCTAAGCCTAATCCAGTACCCGGTATGTTTTGGCTGGATTCACGATAAAATGGCTCAAAAACACGTTCTCTATTTTTCTCTTTAATACCGGGACCAGTATCAGCGACGCTGAAAGAAAAAGGTTTTAAACTGTTTAATCTAACGTGCACTGTACTTTGGGGCGGACTGTAGCGAATCGCATTTTCGATGAGATTGCGCCATATTGTGAAAAGATTATCTTGAGTTAGTGCGACTTTTTCCGTACCAAGAGGATCTAATTCAGCAAAATTTTCAACTTCAATTTCGATATTCTTTTCTTCAGCTTCAGTCCATAATTCTTCAATTACACTGGAAAGAACTTGGCTGGGATTGGCCTGATTTACGGCACCTTGTTGAGTCTGATTTTGAGCTCGTTTTAAGGAAAGCAATTGATTGACCAGGCGTGTTGTCCGGTCAATCGATTCTCTGATGGCGCTAATTTGTTCTTTCGCTTCATCGGTCAAAGAGAGTTTTTCCAATCGTTCAATTTGCAGTGACAAAGAGGCTAGGGGAGTGCGTAGTTCGTGAGCCGCATCGGCAGTAAATCTAGACTCTCGCAGTTGGTATTGATCGATTTTGTCAAATAGCCCGTTGATGCCGTTTACGACCGAGTCCAATTCTTTTGGCAGACCGCTGATTTCCAATTTTTTCAAGTCATCGGGTTGACGGTCTAATAGTTCTCGCTCAAGTCGATTAATCGGCTTCATGATGATCCAAGATAGGACAGCGAGGAAAATAAATAAAATGACCTCAAATACAACTAGTGGAATTAACGCGGACGCGGCACTGGATAAAGCAAGTGATTGAGCCTCTTGACTTTCTTGAGCGACGGCAATGTGTCGACCGTTTGATAGCGCCATGACAAAGACACGAAAAGAGGTCCCGCCGATGTGCAAGGTTTGGGCGCCGTTCGGTAAGTCTTGGTCAAATACGACTCTTAACGTTTGTCCCTCGTCATGTAACGTTCGCACTAAAACAATGCTCCCGGCTTTGGTGACTTGATTGGCAGATTGGGTTTTAGCAAACCATTGTTCAAAATCCCTATTATTCATCCACAATGCTTGGGGATTGTTTGATGATAATTCCAGACGGGCTAACATCCAAGCGACTTCTTTTAATAGGTCATCTTGCTGTTCACGGGCATCGTCATAAGCAACATAAAACACAATGGCTGTTGTTGCCAACGCGATGCTCAAACCAAGCCCGATAGCCCATTTTGCCAGACGTTTTACAAAAGAATAACTTCTCATAAAGGCCCTTTGGTTACCATCCAACCTAGCCCACGCACATTCTTTATCGCAGAACTTCCCAACTTTTTCCGCAGAGAGTGAATGAGGTATTCAACGGCATTACTTTCCGGTTCTTCTCCAGGTTCATAAATGCGTTCTTCTAAAGACCGTTTTGACAAGATTGCGCCGGGTCTAGCAAGTAACGCGGCAAGCAGTGCGTACTCACGCTTAGATAAAGCGACTATTTCATTACTGGCTAAAATTTTTGCGGCTTTCTCCTCGATATTGAGCTCGATAACGCCATTACTGAGTGTGTTGACCACGGTTTGCGTTTTGCGCCTCAAGACGGCACGCATTCTGGCTAAAAGTTCACTCATGTGAAAGGGTTTGACTAAATAGTCATCAGCGCCAGCATCCAGTCCTTGAAGCCGATCATCCAAGCTGTCTCTGGCAGTCATGATGATGACAGGGATGTCTTTCTTAGGCGAGCTTCGGAGCGTTTTGAGCACCGTCATTCCATCAATACCCGGCAGTCCCAAGTCTAATAATATGAACCCATAGTCCTGGACGGCGATCATGGTTAAGGCGTCAGGACCGCTTGAGGCCGTTTCAACAACATAAGCATCGTCAGTCAAAGAGCTTTTGACAGCCTGTGCAATGAGGGGATCGTCTTCAATTAAAAGCACTCTCACGATGATTTGCTCCTTCTATCCGATTATTGTATTCGGATTTTTCGCTTTTCCTCAAGCACAAGTCGCATCCTATGTATCGGCTAAGTTTGTTTCCTTAAACTACCAAGAGTCGGAAGATTCTAAAAATGTGTTTCCTGAATTTAGACGGTTTGATGGCTTATGTTTCGTATCTCTAAGACACTGATCTTTTTGTTGTCTTTTTCGCCGATGTTCGCATACGCTGACGGCCCCTTTGGTACGCATTCTCAAAATACGGGACCTCAAGGGTTCGAACTATCAACGTTAACCTCCATCAAAGAGGTTAAAGATCATAGCGTGGATGACCAACTCGTTTGTGTTAGAGGACGATTTACCGAGTGGCTCAAAGGGGATAAGTATTGGTTTGTGGATGAGGCGGGTGAAGGCATCGAAACCGAACTTGATGATGATTATGATTGGTCACATATTCGTAAGGACCAGTTGGTGGAAATTTTTGCCGAAGTGGACAAGGATTGGTTTAATGTTGAATTACAAGTGATCCGTGCAAAGCCATTGAATTAAGGAGATGAGGGATGGTTCATTTTGAAGTCACCGGTGGCGTTGATCCGTTATTGACGGCACACATGCAAAAAGGCGACAAAGTGTTGGCTGAGGCCAATGCTATGGTCGCCATGCAGGATGGACTGAGTTTAAAGGGAAGAAGTCGGGGCGGGCTATTTAAGTCACTGGCAAGAAAGCTTTTAAATGATGAAACTTTTTTCCAACTCTTCATTGAAGCCGATGAGGCTGACGGCGATGTGCTGCTTGCTCCTAAAATTCCTGGCGATATTGAAATAAGGTCATAGGTTCGAAATATTGATCCTCAATTCTCTAAAATCAACCTA
>URFF01000071.1 GCA_900546995.1 uncultured Sutterella sp. | reverse complement strand
ACCCGGCACCGTCGAGTCGGCGCTGACATTGGCAACGATATTTAAGGCGTTATTGCCCTTACCGGTATCTTGGTTGTAACCATAGAGCTGCTTCATACCACGAAGGTTACCCTTACCTTCTTCGCCGGTCGTGCCGCAAACCCAAATGTCATAAACAGGCTTGATACCGTACTTCTTCATCATGACAGCCGTTTGCATCACAGCAACCGTATTGACCATGGCGTCTTCAAAGCCGGGCACGTAGATACGATAGCCGCCCTTTTTCTTCGCGTCATCCAAGTCGGCGTAGCGATGGTATGCCTTCTTATAGGTTTCATCTTCAATGACCTTACCGTTCTTATCGAACTTCAATTCGAGCGGCAAGTTTTTGAGCTCTTCGCGGGTGGAAACCACGGGATCGCTGGCCAACTGTAACTTCACCGGTTCATACGGATTGGATTCGGGCGGCAAGACAGCCGGATTAACCGTATCGATATGCCCTTCAAGCAACACCTTCGGGGCTTGTCCGTTAAATTTCACGGCATCTTTTTGAGAAGCATAAGTTCCGGGAATGCGAACGCAGACGTTATGCACAGGTAAACCGTCCACAATTTGTAAACCCGCACCTTCAAGATGGCCGTCTAAGCGAGTCATGATGTCGCTCTTATCAAATCCCCACTCTTCAACCAAACGACGGGTGATTTCCTTCTGACGACGCATTTCGAAATTGGAAGGCGAAGCGATACGGGCGAGTTCCATCAAATTATTGAAACGCCACTTTTGCGCTTCTTCGCTCGTCAGCTCGGTCAACATTTTCTGAATCACCGGATCGTTATAGATCGCGGCGGCATTGTTTTTAACTTGCTCGGATACGTTGGGGACAGCGGCACTTGCTGTCATAGCGGCCAAAGCAAGAGACAAACCCAAGACAATTTTCTTTGCTTGCATCTGCATGCTCCTCGTGCGAGAGTGGGAGTTAATAAAAAACGTTGCCTACACACTAAGGCAAACTGCGTAGATTCTAGGAGAGGGATCGAGAAATCAAAATCGGGAGAAAACCTATTAGGATTCTCCCGAATGCAGGCATCCCCCCATGGGGAAGCTTCGAAAAATCATCTGACTATTTGTATAAACAACGTAAAAAAGCTCCGAACTCAATTCAAGACCGGAGCTTTCTGAAACAAACTTAGGTTCTAAATCTAAATAGTGAAAAACTTCTTCCGATAGTATTTCAACTCGTCAATACTTTCCAAAATATCGGAAAGGGCTTCATGCCGCGTGCTCTTTTTAAATCCCTTTTGCACATCGGGTGCCCAGCGCTTCGCAAGTTCTTTTAGTGTGGAGACATCGATATTGCGATAGTGAAAATACGATTCAAGTCTCGGCATCCAGCGAGCCATGAAGCGGCGATCTTGTCCGATGGAGTTGCCGCACATGGGGCTTTTGCCCGCAGGCACAAAACGGCTAAACTCTGCGATAAACAAGTCGCTAGCCGCCTCTTCATCAATGGTGCTTGCGAGCACCCGATCGGTGAGGCCTGAGCGGCCGTGCATCTGCGTGTTCCACGCGTCCATTGAACGCATGATCCGCTCACTTTGATGAATGGCCACAACCGGACATTCATGCAGGATGTTTAATTGCGCATCCGTAATCACCGCAGCCACTTCAATCACACGATTCACTTCGGGCTGCAGACCGGTCATTTCCATATCCACCCAGATTAAATTCTCGTCACTGAAGCGGGGATCTTTTTGAATTTGTTCTCCCATTTTGAAACCTAAATCCTTTACAATGAACGGTTTAAGAATCGATATTGTCGCACGTTTTCAATGAGTTTTACATTCGCACAACTCTTTTTAGCGGCGCTGTGCTTTTATTTTATTGTGCACAGTGTGACGTGCCTGGCAGAAATTTACCACCTCAAGCGCACCATTGATGAGGTCCCGGCCCCGCTGAAAGAGAAAATCACCCTGGCGCAGCACCGAAAAGCAGCCTGCTATGACATTGCCCGCACCAAATTGAATTGGTGCGAGGTGACCGTCACAACCCTTTTAATTATTGGGTTAACCGCCGGTAACGGTATTAACGCCATTAGCGACAAACTCATGGACACCGTGGGCGATCAATTTGCTTTTCACTGGATGCTGCCCGCCACGGTTGCCCTCATCTTTGTTTTAGTTGACCTCCCCTTTTGCTGGTACAAGGAATTTCGCTTGCGTGAGGCTTTCGGTTATACACGTCAAACACCGAAAACTTGGTTCAGAAACTTTGTTTCGCTCACGCTCATGGGCTGGATTGCCGCCTTACCTATCATCTGGGTTGGTCTTTTCTTATGGCAAGAAAGCGGCTCACACTGGTGGCTTTGGGGTTGGTTGATTTTTTCCGTTTATCTGATCTTCTCACAAGGTCTTGCCCGGCGTCTAGCCTACTTTTTTAAACCGAACCGCGGCACCACCGCTGATAACGAAGCTGTCCTGTCGGCCTTGAAAAATTTAAGCGAACGCTCGGGGATCACCTTAGGGCAAATTTGGGTTGCCGCCGCTCGAGACAACGATACCCTGCCGCCCGCGTTTGCCTTCGGTCACCGACAAAGCGTTCGTCTGATTTTCCGCAATGACATCTATAAGCGCATGACGCCAGAAAATTTAAAAGCGATCGCCGCGCACGCCATTGCGAGAAATTTAAGCCACATGTATTTTCAAGCCTGGCTTTTATCTTCGGTCGCCGGTCTCTTGGTGTTTCTCTTTTTAGCTTGGTTTGCGCCGCAATCCTGGTTCCTTGATGAAATCGGGTTGCGTGTCTATGGTCCAGGTCCCTACTACGGTTCGTTACTGACCTTCGTGATTGTCGCTTTACCGGTTTTGCTCTTTCCTTTCCGGCTCCCGATGGCATGGTTTTTGAGGCATCTCATTTTCCTGTCAGACAAATACGCCATGCGCTACACGGGTTTAAAGACAACCGTTCAAGCGTTGATTGAACTCACCCCCACACCGATGCGCCATTCAAGCGTCACACTCGGCTTTTTTGACTTACTCTTTTCGCATGAACCGAGTCTGATGGCACGAATTCGTTTTGTGCAAAAGTGTCATACGCGACTCGTCAAACGAGAACAAAAAGCGGAAGTTCATCAAGAAAAACTCTTAAAAACTCAACAGCTCGAAAATGTTCGGGCAGCCGTTAAAGAGCAAACCCGACGAGAACGCCTCATCGTCGAAGCCGCGCACAATACGTGCCGCTGCTTTGAGTATCGTCGCTATGAAGAAACGCTTGCGCTAAAAGCGACCAAAGTGCCCGTTAAACGTGATCAACTTGCGCTTTCCGTTTATCAAGATCCTCAATGGGAAGTGGCTCTTAAAGACTCAGAGACGGACAATACCCGGCATCCGCTTTACGGTAAAAGTCTTGTTTTCGGATTGCAATGTGCCATGAAAGCCATCAGAACACGGATCAAGGCTTTCTCGAAGAAAAAGGGCGAAGCCAATCGCCAACCCGATTTGGGAAAGCCATCTGAAAAAGCGCCCAACCAGACAACGCAAAGCGAGGCTTAAATGGGTAAGAAGGCTTTTATTGATAAAGAAACTGCTCAGCTTTTTCAGGCCCAGGTCGTCGCAAGCCACGGTCGGCACCATTTTGTCCGTGATAGCCTTGGTCACCTTTATGAAGCCCATCGTCGAGGTAAAAAAGGCGACGTGGTCGTGGGTGACATGGTGCAGTGTCTGGCCTCTTTTGATAACACGGCTGCGATTGAAACCATCCGAGACCGTACAAGTTTACTTTTCCGACAGGATGAATGGCGAACAAAGACACTTGCTTCCAATATCGACCTCTTGGCGATTGTTTACGCCTCGCGCCCCCGCTTTAATCCTTGGTTTGTTTGGAAAGCGCTTCTTGCCGCTCATCAAGCGGGTGTCAGACCCGTCATTATTCGAAATAAAACCGATATTGCCGAAGACGCCAAAGAAGCCTCTGACTTTTTAGTTCGCATGGCCGCGCTCGGTTATGAGACTTATAGTATTTCGGCTGAAAAAGCCGATAGTCAAACGCTTGATGTTTTAAATACACTTTTTCACGGGCATCGTTCATTGCTCGTCGGCCAGTCCGGGATGGGAAAATCCACCATTCTCAACCTTTTGGTAAAAGAAGCCAATGCCAAAACGCGTGAATACTCCGAAGCGCTCAACCTGGGTAAACAAACAACGACTTCGACCACCCTTTACGATTTAGATAGTGGCGACGGATTTATCATCGATTCACCGGGATTTCAGGAATTCGGTCTGGCCCATTTATCCGAAGGAGATATTATCGATGCCATGCCGGACATCAAAGCCCATGTCGGTCAATGCCGATTCAGTAATTGCCGCCATTTAAAAGAACCGAACTGTTCAGTGAAAGCGGCGGTTCAGGCCGGCGTCATCGCACAAGACCGTTACGACTTTTATGTCGCGATGCTCGATTGGCTTGATCGCCAAGCAGCCAATCGTTACTAGAAAAACGAAAAGACGGCAAAGCAGGCGGTTAGAAAATACGTCATCTTCAACCACAGGCGACCGTAGGCTTGATCGGAAAAAACTCGAAGCATCACAGCGATCAAAGCCGAGACTAAAACAATCGTCAAAGAGAATATAGCCCGCAGGGCGTGGATCTCCCAAAAGTTCCATCCAGCGCCGTCATTAAGCCAAGCGTAACTATAGTGTTGGGTATCTTGAATGAAGTAGCTCACGGCAACAGAAACCACCGCTACCAAAATGAGCCAGAATAGCCCCGGTGTATGCTGCGGAGGAGGGGCACTCGCCATAAAAGCCACCGGATTTTCCGTATAAGGATTAATCCCGTCTTGCTCCTGTTGATCTTCTCGGTCCTGATGAAATCGTCTGATAACACCAATGATAACCGCCAAAACAATGAGTAAAAGCACGCCGGAGAAAACAGCCCGCATGTCTTCCTGCAGTTGGGCAACAGAGTCATACGTTCGGTTAAAGGATAGATAAAGACCGGCTGACGCACCGATTAACGGCATCACCCAAAAGGGTGCCGAAGATAATTTCACCCGTCCGCGGAAAGTGATCATCACTTCAACAAGACGCACAATCACCGCCCCGACCAAGCCAACCAGGCTTCCGAGAAATACCAATTCGATTAAAGTCAAAGACGGATTCATCACAAAAATTCAAGTAACCAAACTGCCGATATTGTAATCGTTTCCATTGTGTACTTTTGAAGTCAAAGAAAAAACATGCTTGAGCGCTGCCTAAGAAATCACTTTTCTCAAAAATGTTTTGAGATTTGAAACTTATTGTTCTGAGGGATTCTCTGAACTGATTAACAAATAATAGCGACCTTGCTTAAATTAAAAGCGGCACCGGATAATCCGATGCCGCCTCGTTTTGAAGACGTTAGCTAAACGCCAAATTGAGTCTCACTCATCATTAGAAGACGTAGCGAGCACCCAAATTCACGCGCCACTTCTGATCAATGTCACCACCGAAGCCCGTGCCAACGTCTAAGAACGTGTGCACAGAATCCGTGACGTTGTAGGTTGCGCCGAGAGACACTTCACCCCAGTTGTCATCCATTTCATCCTTGAAATGACGGGTAGAGCCTTCGTAGTTGTAGAAGCCTTCCACATCACCCAAGAAGTCGTGGTTGTAAGAAGCCTTCACATAGGCGGCGCCACGTTCTTCGGCAAACTTCATACCGGCCATCACACCAACGCGAGCAATCAAGCTATCCATGTCTTCAAACTTGATGTTGCGGTTTAAGCTCGTCGTGAAGTCATCCGGACGCAAATAGCTGTAGGTCAACTGAATTTGCGGTTCGACGTAGAAGTTTTGGATGTCCCAACGGTGACCCGCCTCAACACCCAACACCACGCCACTCATCATGTAATCGGCGCTTTCAGCAACGGCGCTCGTGCGAAGGTCGTAGTCGGCGTCAACACGACCAACCTTCAACATCGTATCCAAGAAGCAACCGCTGTCGTTGAAGTAGCTGCCATACAAACCAACGGTGTAGGTGCTGCTGTCGGCATTACCGGCAAAGACGTCCGTATCGCCCTTGGTGTAGTCAAAGCTCACGCCCAACGTGATGTTGTCATTGATTGCCTTATCAAAGCCCAATTCAACCGTGTTGTAGTCATGAGTCGTGTCATCACCATCCAAACGACCGTTGTTGTAGCGAGCCCAGGCACCGGCCGTTTCGGGCATCGTACGCAAAGTGCCCATACGGTCAGAGAGGCTGCTTAATTGAGAGCGCCACATCAAAGCCGTAGCCACAGCCAAATCTTGCGTGGACGTGATCAAATCGTTCGTGCGAAGCACTTCAACAGAACCGTCGGCATTGACCAACACTTCGTCGCCGTTCACACCTTGAGCCACCGTGACAGCATCAACCTTTTCACCATTGATCGTCACACCATCAATCAAAGCTTGAGCTTCCACATCACCGGCTTGCAATTGATCGGACACTTCACCGGTGTAACCGACATTGACTTCGCCCTTGCCTTCAAGCTTTTGAACGGACAACACATTGTCAGCCACGTGTGTCAATTCAAAATTCGTGCTCGATTTTTCATCAACCGTCATCGTGCCGATATCCAAGGCGGAGTCTGTGCCACGAATGGTCACTTCACTACCATTGGTTGCAGATACGGTGAGCTTATTCGCTGCTTCTGCACCCTTATCACGGTGGGTTTCCAATTCAATTGTTTCGCCTTGGACGCCATCAATAGCCAACGTGGACGTTTCATTCAAAACGACAAGCCCTTCGATGTGAGAGCCTTTAACCAAATTCACCGTCACGCTCTTTGCAGTACCGGATGTACCATTCGGGTTCTCAATGGCTGAAATGGCATTGGCACCTTCAGAGGCAATGATCGTACCGGCATTGGTAATCACAGCCTTAGTCATATTGTCAGTGACACGGATACCAAAAGCTTCATCATCACCGTTTACAATAATGGTACCTTCATTTAGAACTTCACTAGTCCCGGTCTTTGCTGCGGCATCCAAAGCAGCGCCCTTGCCCTCTACAACAATGACACCATCCTTACCGTTAACAAGCTTGTTGCTCCCAGTAGTAGTACTAGTACCAACACTCATTGCGATGGCATTTTTTGCATAAATCAGACCGTTGTTTTGCGCCACACCGTTATTATCGGCAAACATGCCTTTTACTTGCCACCAATTGGAAGCTTCTTCGGCATAGGCGTAAATAGATCCATTGTTAACAAAAGTTTTATCTTTTCCGGTTGCCAAAAGGCCGATCACATTAAAACCTTTGTCTATTTCCTTACCACCACCAATCCACAAACGGGCGTCTTTTGTAAATTCTGCGTTAGCTGACTCAGTTTTAGCGAAACCAACTTTTCCGCTCCAATCCTCAGCATCAGAAATGACAGAGTAATCGTCTGAATAAGATGCTGCAGTTTGATATCCAGTATCAACAGTTAATTTTTGAGTTTCAACATCTTTAGGAATGTCCACCCATTGAGGAGCAGCGCTTGCCGTGCCAACAAAAGCGAAAGCCAAAGCGCTAGCTAAAATTGTTTTTTTCATAGTTTTCTAACTCCGAAATTACGTCCAAAATTGAACGCACGGATATTGTCACTCCGCCCCCCCCGAGCGGATTGATTTTGGTCAAAAAGAAAGAATCTAAAGCACTGTTTAAAGTTGACTCGTCTCGAAAACGCAACACTTGTTCACAAAACACGGAAAAACAAATACCCGCTTGTGCTCACCAACAAAGTTAACGATGTGCTAAGACAATGGAAATGGCCTTACGTTGAAATAGTGTTCGAAACAACAAAAACTAAAACACCCACTGAATACTAGCCGCTCCCCAACCTCCGGTTGATCCACTGCCAAAATGCGTTCCCGCGGTTAGCGACGCGTTCAGCGATTCGCTTAACTGCGAATCCAATGACAGAGAAATCGATCCGGTATCGGACGCACGATTACTATCATTGGCGGCAAACGGTGTATCACGCCAATCTTTAAAGGAGGCTCGTGTCTGACCTTCTTCATCGATAAATTCATGGTGCCATGCAACCGTTATCGTCATATTGAGCTTCGACTCGTTGGCGTTATCCTGAAGTCGCCAACTGCCTTGTAAACCAACGACCGACTGTAGTGATTGATAGGTTTCGGACTCCACGTAAAGCGCGGCGCCATTTGCACTTGATTCCGTGACACTCGGTCGGTGCGAAAAAGCGTAATCAACCCACGCAACCGGTCCAATCGTCACGTTAGATGACACAGAAAACAATTGTTGAACGCCTGCCACAACATTGCCTCCCCAACCGGTCCAATCACTTGAAGCCATATCGTGCCAACTATTGAAAGTCACCCCGCGATCCAAGTCGGCATTTTCAACAGCAAATTGCGTCAAGCCAAAAAGCTGAGTATTCGGACTTGAATTAGGCGTATAACGCGCATGCGCCCCAACCATAAAGGTATCCGCATCCAGTCGACTTTCAGAGTTTTCCGAAAAAACGTCTTTACGTTTGGTTAACGCGGCGTGAGCACCGAAAACGACTTCACCACTCGCTAAAGTTTCTGCGGTATTCGCCCCCAGGAGTACACCACCGTAGGTGGAGCGCATATTCAAATTCTTTTCGTGTGTATAGCCGCCTAACGGAATAACGAAGACTCCGGTGCCCTGACCTTGATCGGTATCACGCACGGACGTTAAGAGTAAAACATTAGAGACGTGGTGCAGTAAATGGGTTGATGCTGCGCCTGCCGCACTGAAAATACCGGGACCAAGCGCTTCGTAGGCCACTGGTAAATCACTGCCGTCTTGCGCGGAAAAGTCCAACGCTGCAACGAGATTTTGCATAGACCCGAAAGCGTCGGAAGCGTGCCGGTCAAAAGCGATCGCCAGATCTCTCGTTAAGTCATTTAGAGCATAGCGACTATAGGCGTTAGGTGCTCTGGAAACGTTGACCGACAGCGAGTTCGACTCATCGAATTCTGCGGTCATCGTTAGCGTGGGCGAATCCACATCAAGATCAACGCTGCCTGAGGTTTCAGCAATCGGCTTTAACTGCCCGTGAGAAATCGTACTATGACCGGCAGAATCTTTCTCAATGAGAGTAACGGCCGAGGAAAAGTCCACGGTGATGGGCTGACTGTAATAGTCGGCAACCGGAGCGAAAACCGTATTAAAGCTTTCTAGCGGAACATCGTTTAAACCTTTGGCGGTCCCCTCAATTTGAATTTCATCGGTTTGGCCCGACGCATCGAATTCAAGTTCCAAGCGACCATCATGTCCTTCAATGTAGTCGCCCTGAATGGTCACCGTTCCGATACTGTTACCCGGTGAGAGCGTTCCGTTATTGAAAAATT
>URFF01000070.1 GCA_900546995.1 uncultured Sutterella sp. | reverse complement strand
TCACTGCTGCGGATTTTGACCTCCCGCACGATGTGACGATTGTTAATCCGGATCATGTTATTGCTCACTTGTCAGCCAATGGCAAGCTTGACATGCAAGTCAAGGTTGAAAAGGGTCGTGGCTATCAACCGGGTAACATGCGTGCTTTCCGCGATGACTACTCCAAGAGCACGATCGGCCGCATCATTATGGATGCGTCCTTTAGCCCGATTCGTCGTGTTGCTTATGAAGTGAGTGCCGCTCGTGTGGGTCAACGCACGGACTTGGATAAGTTGGTGATGACCATCGAAACCAATGGAGCTATAGAGCCGGAAGAAGCTTTGCGCGAAGCTGTACACATTCTTCAAGATCAATTGACCGTCTTCGGTACGATCAAACCCGAACAAGCTGGTAAGGCTGTTCCTGAAGAAGATGTGAACAACCCGCCGCCGCTCGATCCGATCTTAATGCGCCCGGTTGATGATCTTGAGTTGACGGTTCGTTCTGCGAACTGCCTCAAGGGCGAGCAGGTCTTCTACATCGGTGATTTGATTCAACGCACCGAAAACGAATTGCTCAAGACACCGAACCTTGGTCGTAAGTCCTTGAATGAAATCAAGGAAGTGCTAGCCGCTCACGGTCTTACCTTGGGCATGAAGCTTGAAAACTGGCCGCCCGCCGGTTTGGATCAGCACTAATTTTTAGCAATTTGCTAAATCAAAGGCGAGAGGTTAAAATCTCGCCTTTCGGATCTTTATTCCGATACATTACCCGCCCGCCGACATTGTTGTCGGATAGAAGAAGATGGGGAAATGGCTCTTTTAAGAGTCTAAAGACTAACTACTTACAAGGAAATATAAAATGCGTCACCGTCATGGTTTACGTAAATTGAATCGCACGAGCGCTCACCGTCTCGCTATGCTCCGCAACATGATGAATTCTTTGTTGCGTCACGAAGCTATTAAGACTACCCTCCCGAAGGCTAAGGAATTGCGCCGTGTGATCGAACCGATGATCACTTTGGGTAAGGAACCCACCGTTGCCAACAAGCGTTTGGCTTTTGCCCGCTTGCGCGATCGTGAAATGGTCACGAAGCTTTTTAACGAAATTGGTCCGCGTTTTGCCAATCGCAACGGCGGTTATACCCGTATTTTGAAGATGGGTTTCCGTGTTGGCGACAACGCTCCGATGGCTTACATGGAATTGGTTGAAAAGGCCGCTCCGGTTGTTGAAGAAGCCACCGAAGTCAAGGCAGAAGAAAAAGCTGAATAATTTCGCTTTCATCTGCTAGCTTTTAAGAGGGAAGTTCTTTTGGAGCTTCCCTTTTTCGTCGGAATTATTCGTAATGTCAGAATTAACCTCACAACGATTGGATAAATGGCTCTGGGCTGCACGCTTTTTTAAGACAAGAAGCTTAGCTCAGGAAGCAATTGAATTGGGTCGCGTGAAGCTTAACGGTGAGCGTGTCAAGCCATCTAAGGACGTAAAGCTTTCGGATCGTTTGGAAATTCACCGTGGGCCCGATATCTACGAGGTTTTAGTATGTGGATTCAACTCTCAGCGGGGGCCGGCTAAAACCGCTCAATTGATGTATACCGAAACCGAAGAGGGAAAGGCACGGCGTGAGGCTATGGCACAGCTCAGAAAGTTTGCTGTTGAGCCAGCTCTGGATCGTACAACAAAGGGGCGGCCGACAAAGCGTGAAGGTCGAGAATTGCGTAAATTCAGAGGTTACTAAAAACAAAAGCCCACGAGTTCATCGCGGGCTTTGTCTCAAGTACTGATTGTCTTCACGTTAGGCTTCTTTTAGCCAACGGGCGACATCCAGGGCGCAATAGGTCAAAATGCCATCGGCTCCGGCGCGCTTAAAGCACATCATGGTCTCCAACGTGAATTTCTTTTCATCAATATAACCGGCTGCAGCGGCGGCTTTTAAGAGGGCGTATTCACCGCTTACGTGATAGACAAAGGTCGGTGCCTTGAATTCATCCTTTACGCGACGCAAGACGTCCAAATAGGGCAGCCCTGGTTTAACCATGACCATATCAGCCCCTTCTTGTAAATCAAGACCGACTTCCCACAGTGCTTCATCTGAGTTAGCCGGATCCATTTGATAAACCGCTTTGGTGCTTTTGCCTAAGTTGGAAGCGGAGCCAACCGCATCACGGAAGGGACCATAAAAGGCACTAGCGTATTTCGCTGAATAAGCCATAATCCGCGTGTGAATGAAGCCTTCGGCATCCAAAGCTTTGCGGATAACTCCGATTCGACCGTCCATCATGTCGCTGGGGGCAACCACATCAGCGCCGGCTCGGGCTTGAGCAAGCGATTGTTGCACAAGCATCTCAATGGTTTCATCGTTAAGAATGTAGCCCGTTTCATCAATTAAGCCATCTTGACCGTGAGTGGTGTACGGATCCAGTGCTACGTCACACATGACACCTAATTCGGGGAAGTGCTCCTTGAGTAACCGGACAACACGAGGAATTAATCCGTTGGGATTGGCTGCTTCACGACCGTCAGGTGTTTTCAGTGACGGGTCAATTGCTGGAAAGAGGGCAATCATCGGGATGCCCAATTCAACCATTTCTGCGGCGACCTTTAGAAGCTCATCGGGTGTGACCCGTTCAACCCCTGGCATGGTAGGAACCGGTTGGCGACGACCTTCTCCTTCCATAACAAAGACCGGAAGGATTAAGTCAGAAGCTGAGAGTGTGTTTTCACGCATAAGGCGGCGTGAGAAATCATCGTGACGCATGCGACGCATGCGTTTTTGGGGATATTGACCTAATACATGCATTTTTCTAACCTCAGAATAATTAAAGGGTGACGATTCGTTCTTCACGATAGATCCAGCTGGTGAGCACTTCACGCAGTTCGTCCACCCCTTCTTTTTTTAAACCAGAAAATAATTGCACAGAGACGTGGGGGCCAAGCTCTTTGGCTCGGCGTTGAGCCTCTCGCAGCACATTGATTTTGCCTTGATTGTTCAATTGATCCGCTTTGTTTAAGAGAAAATGTAACCGTACCGGTCGCGTGCTCATAAAGTCGATCACCCATTCATCAGTCGGCATAAATGGGCGGCGAGCGTCCATGACAACGACAATGCCGGTTAATGTATCTCGATGCGCCAAATAGCCACCGATCAAAGCGGACCAAGTCTTTCGAGTGCTTTCGGCTGCCTTGGCAAAACCATAGCCAGGGAGATCAACGAGATCGGCCACATGTTCCCGCTGCCCGTGTTCATTCTTTTGACTTAATGAAAAGAAATTGATCAACTGCGTACGACCGGGCGTTTTTGAAGCAAAGGCTAAGCGTCCCTGACGAGTTAGTACGTTGATGGTGGTGGATTTGCCGGCATTGGAACGGCCGACAAAGGCAATTTCAGGTACGCTGATCGGCGGCAGTCCGTCTAGTTGTGAGACGGACTGCCGAAAGCGGGCGCTATCAAATAAACTCAAAGCAAAATCCTTTTAAAAAACAGCAAACATTGTAAAAACGCAATCTTACGCAAAGTTTAAGAAATTTCATCTTGTTGAGTTTGATGAAGAACCTTGCATTAAAAAGACGGTTGTTTGAATTTAACAACCGCCTTAGTACAGTCTCAGAAAAGTTAGATGGTTACGAATGACCACATGGCTAACAAAATCAGCTGGCCGGTCAAAATACGCAAGAACATTGCTAGCGGGTAGACCGTTGAATAAGCCACGGCAGAGGAATTTTTCTCTGAAAGCGTAGCCGCATAGGCAAGCATAGGTGGATCAGTTGTTGCGCCAGCTAATAACCCGACGATGCTGTGGTAATTGATGTGGAAGAATTTTCTTGCGATGATCCCCACTATCAGCAACGGAATGATGGTCACAAAAAGGCCCAGTCCCACGTAAAGCCATCCATTACCGATCAGCAGCGCAGCCACAAAGTTTTCCCCTGCCGCCAAACCCACACTAGCGAGGAAAAGGGCAATGCCGATTTCACGCATCATGAGATTTGCTGACGAGGTGGTATAGGTCACCAAACGGAATAATGAGCCGTAACGTCCCAATAAAATGGCGATAATAAGCGGCCCACCTGCCAGACCAAGTTTTAACGGTACCGGCATTCCGGGAATAGCCAGAGGTAATGATCCGAACAAAATACCGATGGCAATGCCCAGAAAGATCGTCACCAGATTGGGGTGCTCCAGACGCTTGACCTGGTTGCCGACACGGTCAGCTAGGCGTTTGACTGAATTTTCCGGTCCGACGCAATAGAGTTCATCGCCGATTTGGATATGAAGATTTTGGTACGGGAACAGTTGCATACCGGCGCGGTAAACACGGGTGATGTTTACGCCATCGGAGTGGCTTAAATGAAGGTCACTGATAGTTGTGCCGTTGATTGCTTGGCGAGTGACGACCAAGCGTCGGCTTGTGATCGGTGAGTGTTCGGTAGCCAAGTCGATTTTTTTATCTTCTTCACCGAAAAACGCCACGATGGCATCTTTGTTTTCTTCAGCGGAAACAACTCGGATCGTGTCTCCCACGTGCACGAGGGAATCAGCGCTAGGGCTTGTGATTTCTCCGTTATGAAGAATACGAGAGCAAATGAAAGGACGACCGATAAAGTCTCGGATTGATCCGATGGTGCGAGCTTCCAACGCACGGTTTGCCACGACCACGTGGAAAAAGATGGAAACGTGGTTGCTGGCTTTTTCTTCAGCCTCCCAGTGTTTATCTTCTTGTTTGAGATCAATTCTGAAGATAAGACGTAAGGCAATGGCGGTGCCGATGATTGAAACTACCCCCAACGGGTAGGCGCATGCATAGCCGACGGCAATGTCTTCGCCATGATAGTTAAGCTGGGCTAAAGCCTCTTGAGTGGCACCTAACCCTGGTGTATTGGTGACAGCGCCGAAATGAACGCCCAGCATTTGAGCTAGCGATATTGTGTCGTCAAATAGAAAATACAAAATAATGGTGACGGCGACACTTAAGATGACCGCTAAAATCATCAGACAGTTCAGAACGACACCGCCGCTTTTAAACGAGGAAAAGAACGAGGGGCCGACCTGCAAACCGATGAAGAAAACAAACATAATCAACCCGAAATCTCGAATAAAACCGAGAACGGTCGGATTGACTTTGAGGCCGAAATAATTCAGTGCCAAACCGGCAAACAAGACGAAAGTGACCCCGAGGGAAACGCCGAAAACTCTGATTCGCCCTAACGCCAAACCCAAAGCGACCACAATGGAATACGCCAAAATAATGTGGGCAATTGAATCAGGATTTGTAAACAAAGCAGTTAACCACTGCATGATCCATGCTCTTATAGGAAATTTTAAAAAAGCGTAATGCTACGCCAAAAAAGAGCAAATAGTTCAATGCGTTAGGGTTTATTCTTAATAGGGAGAATCCTAAGATGGACAAATTTTCGTTATACCGTTTCGGGTATGAGCCGCTCGTTTTCCCACAAGCTTTCATAACGGTCTCGGGCACGAATTATATGTGTCTGTTGACCATCGACTAGTATCTCCGTACTGAGCAGCCTGGAGTTATAGCGGCTTGCCATACTCATGCCGTAGGCACCGGCCATGGTCATGGCCAAAAGATCACTCTCTTGAACTTGAAGAGGACGTTTTTTGCCGAGCCAATCGCTTGATTCGCAAACCGGACCGACGATGTCATAAGTGTGTTCAGGAAGATCATCTCGAATTTCGACAGGGACAATCGGCATCCATGCGTCATAAAGGGCCGGCCGAATCATTTCAGCCATGCTGGCATCGGTGATCAGAAAAGATTTGGTTGGCGTGTGTTTGATGTACTGAATACGAGTGATTAACACACCGGCGGCAGCAATAAGTGATCGTCCGGGTTCAAAAATCATCACGAGATTTTCATAACCTCGAGCCCGAAGCTTTTGATGTAGAGTATCAACCAGTTCGTTAAGGTCAATGGTTTTTTCGTCACGGTAGCGAACCCCGATTCCTCCGCCGAAATCGATATGAGATAGCTCAATGCCATCGTTTCGCAAGCTATCGAGCAAATCCAACACTTTGTCGCAGGTTTCGTAGTAGGGCGACGGATCGGTCAGTTGAGATCCAATATGGCAATCGATGCCGACTGGATTAAGCCATGGAGAGCGCGATGCCTCTCGATATAAAGACATGGCCTTCTGAGGATCGACCCCAAACTTATTTTGTTTAAGACCGGTTGAAATATAGGGGTGAGTATGAGCATTAACATCCGGATTGATACGAATGGAGATCGGGGCGATCTTTCCAAGAGACTCGGCTACAGTGGCCAATCGCTTCATCTCCGGTTCACTTTCAATGTTAAAGCTCCGAATGCCAAGCGATAAAGCCAGTCGCATTTCCTCTTCGGTTTTTCCAACACCGGAAAAAGTCACCTTACTGATGTCTCCGCCGGCTTTTTGTACCCGAAGTAACTCACCGCCCGAAACAACATCAAAGCCACAGTCACAATGAGCCAATAGCTGCAATAGTGCGATGTTTGAATTGGCTTTGACTGCATAACAAATAATATGAGGATAACTGCCAAGCGCCATTTGAAAACGGCCGAAAGCGTCCAGTAAGGATGCTTTGGAGTAAACATACAAAGGCGTGCCGTACTGTTGGGCAAGATCGGCCAAAGGGACCTCTTCGCAATAAAGCGATCCATTACGATATGAAAAATGGCCTTCAGGCAGAATAATTTCGCTCATACAACAACCCGTTAACGCGAAGTCGAACCCTCGGAGTTGGCTGGGGCGGTTTGGGCAGCAGCCGGATCAACCGTTTGAATACTTTCTTGCGGGGCTTGATTTGCGGGGGGTAAGTAAAGATCCCCTTTTAATCCGCAGGCCGACAAGGTAGCCGCGGCAATAATAATCGCTACAATTTTGATCGGTTTCATAGTTTTTGAGAAAGCTATCATGACAGAAACGGAATTTATCGAATTAGCCGAACAAACTTTACAGTCTTTGCAAGCCGCTGTCGAGACAACGTGTGATGATTGGGACGTTGATCGGCAGGGGAATGTGTTGACACTGCAAGCCGAAGACGGTTTCCAAATCGTGATTAATAAGCAAACGCCGACCCGCCAGATTTGGTTGGCGAGTTTAAAGGGCGGCCATCACTACGAGCGAGAGGGTGAAGAGTGGGTTGACACGTGTACGCGTCAGACACTTAAAAAAGCCCTCGAAGCGCTTCTAACGGAGAGAACCGGCCGCCTCATTAAGCTCTAGTCACTCGCATGCCTTAGAAAATTTGATCGCGGATAGAGCCTTGTAACGGATCAACTTCAGTAGGTTCCTTGGTTTCGCCGAACCCGACGGTTTCAACCGTTGAACCGACCTGATCGGCGTAGAAGTACTGCCCACCGATTTCCACCACATCGGCCGGTTGAGGACGTCGATATTCGGGGACACCTTTTAACACCGCTTGCATGTATTCGGTCCAGATCGGTAAAACGAGCCCCGCACCGTAAGCATTGTGACCGAGCGACTTCGGTTGGTCATAGCCCATCCAACCAACGGCAACGATGTTGCCGGCGTAGCCCGAGAACCATGCATCAAAGAAGTCGTTCGTGGTACCGGTCTTGGCGCCAATATCGGTGCGTTTTAAAGCGCGACCGGCTCGTTGACCGGTCCCTCTGAGGGCAACGCCCTGTAAAAGGGAATTCATAACGAAAGCGTTTCGGGCATCAATTGTGCGCGGAGCGCCTTCTCCGGCTTTGGGGTTATGCGATTGCATCAATAACGTCCCATCGGCATCAATCACTTTCTCAATCAAGTAGGGTTGCACGAGGTAGCCGCCGTTTGCGAAGACCGCGAAACCGGTCAACATCTCCCAAGGCGTGACAGAACCGGCTCCCAACGCTGTGGTTAATAACGGCGGGTGGTTTTTCGCCTCAAAGCCAAATCGAGTGAGATACTGCTGAGCGTAATAAGGATCAATGGCCTGCATGACTCGGATGGAGACCAGATTCTTGGATCGCTCGAGTGCTCGCGCAAGCGACATCGGCCCCTCATACTTGCCGTCATCATTTTTCGGTTCCCAAAGTCTTCCCCCTGTGAGTTTGGGATCAATGGAAATTGGGGCGTCATTGATGATGGTCGCCGGCGTAAAGCCCTTGTCCAAGGCGGCTGAATAAATAAACGGTTTAAAGCTAGAGCCTGGTTGACGCCATGCTTGCGTGACGTGGTTAAATTGGTTGAATTTAAAGTCAAAGCCGCCGACAAGCGAGAAAATCGCACCGGTATTGAAGTCCGCTGAAATAAAAGCGCTTTCCGCGACAGGGATTTGTCCAAGCGTCCACTCGCCTTTGTTATTCTTGGTTACACGGACAATGGCGCCGACGCGTAATTCTTTTTCCTTATAACGACCGGTTAATTTTTTGTTTTTGCCGGTGATGTACTTGGAGGCAAAAGCAAAATTTTTAGCACTGACGGTAATCTTTTCACCGTTGACCATTTGAACCGTCATGGCTTTATTGTTCAGATCGGTGACAACGCCGGGCAGTAAGTTGGTGCTGGAGACGGTTTTGGCAAGCCCTTGTCGGATGGCCGCTTCGCGATCAGTACCCTCGCCAAAGTTGACGTGTCCTTCGACACCCCGATAGCCGTAATTGCGGTCGTAAGAAACCAATGCCTTGCGAACGGCGGCACTCGCAATTCTTTGATCGGAGGAGCGAATGGTCGTATAGACGTTTAAGCCCTGGTTATAAATGGCATCTCCGAAATAGGGGATGAGAAGCATACGAGCCAATTCGGCGATGTACCCGGCATGCAAGTCTTCCGTTAAGAGCGAGGTTTTTTGTTGCTCCGCGGTCGGTCGGTGTACCTCAATCGGTTGACCCAACGCCGTTTCGTACGTGATGTCATCAATGTAGCCAAGTTGCAGCATGCGTCCTAAAACGTAATTGCGGCGCATGGTGGCTCGCCGAATGTTGACGATGGGGTTATAAGCG
This sequence comes from uncultured Sutterella sp., assembly GCA_900546995.1. Lineage (GTDB taxonomy): Bacteria > Pseudomonadota > Gammaproteobacteria > Burkholderiales > Burkholderiaceae_F > Aphodousia. Next base: position 439 of record URFF01000070.1, on the reverse strand, counting down.
CTGGGGGCGACCGGAAGACCGGCAAGCACAGCGGCTTCGGAAATGGAAACATCCCGAAGGTCTTTGCCGAAGTAAGTTTTAGCCGCACTACCGAAACCGTAGGAGCGGTGTCCCAAAAAGATTTGATTGGCGTAGATCTCGAAAATCTTATCTTTTGAGAGATTTTGCTCAATCTTAAAAGCTAATGCGACTTCATAGAGCTTTCTCACGTAGCTGCGTTCGGAGCTAAGGAAAAAGTTTCGAGCGACCTGCATCGTGATCGTGCTACCGCCTTGCCCGCGGCTACCCGTTAAGATATTGGCGATGGCCGCACGCGCAATCCCCATAAATTCAATACCGGAGTGTTCGTAAAAGCCGTTATCTTCCGCGGCGAGAATGGCTAAACGAACATGGCGCGGAATTTCTTCAATCGGTACGTAATCGCGACGCTCCTCACCGA
>URFF01000069.1 GCA_900546995.1 uncultured Sutterella sp. | reverse complement strand
GACTTTTGGGTGGATGTGCCGGAGTGGAAGCGCACCCGCGGTGCGGTCTTTGGCGAATTCAAAAACTTGACCGATCATTTGGTTCGATTGCGTGTGGACGCATCCTACGAGCGAAATAGCAAATTGATGCAAAATCACGTGAATCAAAGCGCTTCCATGGGTGCCGCCTCTGTGGACGTCCTAGTGGAAAGTTTTGCGGACAATACCTTGAATACCAGTGCGCTAAATATTCAGGCGGATTGGAGCGTTGGAGAAAATCACTATCTAATTACTGGTTATGAATTGTCTTATGACGATTTAGACGCAATCAGTCAAACCGATTCATCCGGCGTGATGACGATGCCGGGAGGAATGCAACGGCCGCTCTTTGCCAGCTATAAAGATCAGCGTTTTAACGGCTCTCAAACACGGCATTCTCTTTTTGCCACGATGGAAAGCACCTTTTGGGATGATTTCGTCATCAATTACGGGGTGCGTTACACCTTCGTGAAAAACGACATGGATGTGAGAACGCTGGCCGGTGATGTGAGCGAATATCCCGAAGGATCATACGATAACGATGACGGCAAGGCCGTTTTTAATGTCGGCGCTTCCTATAAAGGCTTTCAAAATCTGACGCTTCGCGCCAATTGGGCTCAGGGTTACCGCACGCCGCTCTTGCAGGAAATGTATGTCGATACGTCCATGGGAGGGGAGTTGACTTACTCCAACCCGGATTTAAAGCCAGAGACGTCGGATAATTTTGAAGTTGGCGCCCGATACGATAACGGCCGCTTCATGATGGACTCGGCGCTCTTTTACAGCAAAGCGGACGACTACATCGCCACAATGGAAATAGGCGATTCGATGAATCAATACACCAATGTGGCGGAGGCTGAAACGTATGGCTTGGAAGTTGAGGCCGCTCTGCGTTTAGGTGATTTCGAGCCTTACACTGTATTGACGCTTTTGCGTCGCGAATACACGGAAAACGGTATTTCCTCGACAAAATCCGGCACGCCTAAGGTGACCGCCCGTTACGGTATGCGCTACAACACGGAATACAACAGCGCGCTTTGGCGCGTCGACGCCTATGCGATGACGCAAAGCGCGACGGAGAGCTGGAATTTCGAAGAGAATGCGTTGCAATCGTCCTACGGAGGCGCCACGACCTTCAACTTGACCGGGGGAGTCTCCTTCGGCCCCGACAATGCGTATAGCTTTGACGCTGGGTTCTATAACATCGGTGACAAGAAGTATCAAAACAACGGATCCATTTATGAGGCCGGACGTCACTTTGCCGTCAAACTGAACGCCAAGTTCTAAGAGGTTCTGTGATGTTGTGGACGATTAAACGCCCGTATTGGCGAAGTCAAGAATTGGTCACGATCGGCATTTTTGCCGCCGCGATTAAGCTATCGGCGCTACTGATCGCGTTAGCCGGCGGCGGCATGAATCCGGTGACGCTATTGCTGAAAAATCTCGTCTTTACGACGCTTTTGATCGTCCTGGTTTCCAAAGTGAGAAAGTTCGGCACGCTCACACTTTTCACCGCTGTCTCCATGGTTGTTAGCGTGCTTTTAATGGGAGGCAGCGTGGCACTGCTTCCGGCAGCTATCGTCGGCGCGCTATTTGCCGAGGCAGCGGTGTTTTTAACCGGTGGCTTTAAACGCGTCTGGTCGCCCTATGTCGGAGTGGCCGTCTATGATTTGGCTTCCAAAACTTTCTCAATCGGAGTTTCCTACATTGTGATGAGGGAAACGCCCGAGTTGATGATTTCTGTGATTCCTATTGTTTTGTTGGGCTATTTAGGATCTTTGATCGGTTTATATACGGGGTCTTGCACGATTAAGGAGCTCCGTCACGCTGGATTTGTGAGGAGCTGACGATGCAAAAGCGGTTTTTGGAATTAATCGATGCAAAAGATAAACTGATTCTCATTCTTGTTGTGGCAATAGCGACGGTTGTCTTTTCTAACCTTTATGCTCAACTGACGCTCTTTGCCGCGACATTCTGTTTAGCGTTGACTTTGAGAAAGCCTGTGCTTTTATTGGTCTTATATGGTTTTATGGCCTGCATGATGGCGATTGCCGTCTTTTGCACAATCATTTTGTCGTACTTTATCTCCGCCTTGGCTGATTTCGCCGTTCCGAAGCTAGTGATTCCCTTCCTTCGAGGACTGACCATGATGAATCTGGTCGTTGGTCTGGCGATGACCACTAAAATCGAACACATCATGCAGGCACTATCCGCATTGCGACTGCCCTTCTTATTGACATTGCCTTCAACGGTCATGATTCGTTTTATTCCGACCTTTGCCAATGATGTCATTCAGGTTTGGGAGACGCTGAAAATTCGCGGCTGGAAGATGAATTTCAAAATGATTTGCCGGTATCCGTTGCTTTCTTCCCGTCTGGTTTTCACGCCGATTCTTTTCAGAGCGCTGAAAAGCAGTGAATCGTTGGGAGTCGCTGCAGAACTAAAGGGGCTAGATCGCGGGTTTAAATACCGTCGACAGTCTCATGTCGCCACTAAAGATTGTATTGAAAAGCGTGCTCAGCGTTTGATTTGGGGTGTGACGGCATTGGTGTTGGCAGCCTCCTTGGGCTTGGAAATTTTAATGCCGTTCGATGAAATGGCTCGGCTTGCGTCGGGTGTTCCTTAAGGGGTGCGCATGATTGAATTTCGTCACGTCTCCTACCGCTATCCATTTAGCGAGAGCTGGGCCGTTAAGAATTTAACTTTTTCCGTGAAGCCCGGTGAACTTGTTTTAGTGACCGGTGTTTCCGGCTGCGGCAAAACAACGCTCATGCGTTTGGCCAACGGCCTGTGCCCACATTATTTCGCCGGGGATCTCGAAGGGGAAATTTTGATTGACGGTGTCGGCTCTGTCAATCAAAACGTCAGTGATATCTCCGAGCGTGTCGGGACCTTGTTCCAAGATCCGGAAGATCAATTTTTTGCCCTGACTGTGAAAGATGAAATGGCCTTCACACTTCAGATTACCGGTCATAGCGAAGAGGAAACAAACAGGATTGTCAGGCGTCAAGCCGAGCGCTTTGGGATTGTGTCGCTTTTGGATCATTCGATATCCGCTCTTTCAGAAGGCCAAAAGCAACGGGTGGCTTTAGCTGAAATTTTTGTCAACCGACCTCAAGCCCTGATCCTGGACGAACCGTCCGCGAACCTGGATCCGGAGGCGACCGAACAGCTCGCCCGGGATCTTGGGGCGTTGAAAGCCAAGGGATTTGCGATTTTAGTGGTGGATCATCGGCTCCATTGGTTAAGTGAAGTAGCCGATCGGGTGCTTGTGATGAGTGAAGGCATGATTTGTGAAGCAGGCCCCTTTGCCTTGCTGCAAGAGGCTGATTTGCGAAAGCGTTACGGACTTCGTCAGGCACAGGTCGACGATGTGCGTCACAGCCTTCCATGCGCTCATGACGGTCAGACTGTTCTGAAAGTCAATGACCTCTCTTTTGATTATCGAAACGCAGCTCGTTCGGGCATGTTCAGGAAATTGGAGCGACTTTTCAAACCAACCCGTCCCGAAACGTCAGACAAACAGCTCCTTGATCACATTGCTTTTGAACTTAAAAGCGGAGTGACCGCGTTAATTGGAGATAACGGCAGTGGCAAAACGACGTTGGCTCGGGTGTTGACCGGTCTTAATCTCGGCACCGGAGACATTGAGCTTAACGGCGAGCGACTGGAGCCTTCTTTATTGATGAAACACACCGGACTGGTGCTTCAGAACGCGGATCATCAATTGCAGATGCGAAGTGTCCAGGAAGAAATTCGAGCTTGTCTTTTAGCTGCCGGTCGGCCATGCAATGAAAAAACTGTGAAAGAACTCCTTTCCGCCTTTGACTTGGCGGGGCTGATGCAGCGCCATCCGCAGTCGCTTTCAGGCGGGCAAAAACAACGCCTTGTCATCGCCTGCGCAATGGCGAAAGATCCGGAAATTTTGATTTTGGATGAACCGACGAGCGGTCTGGATGGCGCCAATATGCAGCGCGTGGCGCGCGCATTGCAAAAGCAGGCTCAGGCCGGAAAAGCCATTTTACTGATTACCCACGATTTGGAACTTTTGGCGCTTTGTGCCCAAAGCGCACTCAGAATGAATGTATTGAAAAATCAAGGAGTGAAAAATGGTTGATAACCACATGGAAAAGCTCAAGGGCTTATTGCATGCGAAAAAGCCCGTGACATTGGGTCTCATCGCGAAAGAGTTGCGGTGCACAGCGCTCGAAGCAGCCCACGTGTTGCCCAGTGAAAATTGCGCGTTTGTCCGTCAGGACGTGGGTTTTGAGACGGTCTGGAGCGAGCTTTGCACTTGGGAACGGGTGACTTTTTTTGTCATTCACGAAGGGCACGTTTTTGAAATTGTCACCAAACTATCGCCCGGAAAGTCGGCTATGGGCTATTACAACATCTTGCACGCTGACGCGACCTTGGGCGGACACATCAAGGCTGACGCCATTGCGGATATGGCTTTTATTTCCATGCCGTTTATGGGCAGGGAATCCCACTACGTCGCCTTTTTCGGGCTGGATGGCTCTTTGCACTTTTCTGTTTATGTCGGTCGCGATAACCATCAGTTGATCGCTTCCGTTAAAGACGCTTTTGCACTGGCTAAAGTGCGATTTTGCGATGGGGTCTGATCATGCCGCCTTTGATTGTTTACCATTCGCTGACCGGCAACACACGTCTTTTAGCCGAAAAATTACAAGCCGCTTATCCCGGAGCCTCTCTTTTCACGGCGCAGCAGGTGCAGGGCCAAATTTCACGACTTCAGCAAGCGCCAATTGTTTTTGTCGGTTTTTGGTGTGATCGGGGAATGGTGCCCGAGTCGATTCAAGCCTTGGTTCCCCATTTAAAGGATAAAAAACTCGGAGTTTTCGCCACCATGGGAGGTGATCCCCAAAGTGACCGAGCCAAGCAATGGTTTGCCAGACAATGCGACGCTTTGGTTGGTGAAGATCGCGGCAACCTTCTCCAGGCTCATTTTCTTTGTCAGGGAAAAATTGATCCGGCGTTAATTGAACGAATGAAAAAACTCCCCGGCTATAAGGAAACCCCTGAATCAGTGGCGCGTCGTGAGTTGGCAGCAACCCATCCGAATGAAAGCGACCTTTCAGAACTAGTACGGGTTTTTCGAGAAGGATTTGGAGGTTAGAGAGAATGCAAGACTTCGAAACCATTTATGCCCTCATTGGTCCGGCCGGAGTGGCATTGATTTTTGTCGGTTTATACGCTGTTTATCTTTCGGTCTGGCTCATTATTTACCTTACCCGTGTTTGGCGAAATTTCCGTCGGGATTTTCTGGATCTTGAGCATGGCAAAGACCGGTGTTTAAAAGATATTGATCGGGCTCATGCCAATCCGCTGATCCGGATTATCTATGACATTGTGGCCACTCACGGTTCGCACTCCGACGATATTCGGGCAGAGGTGGCCTATTTGTTTCACAGAAATTTCAAGCGTGTGACCAATTGCCTGTGTTGGCTGCGATTAATCAGCGTCATTTCGCCGCTATTGGGACTTTTGGGAACAGTTTTCGGAATGGTCGCTGTTTTCCAATCGCTAGCCCAAACGGAGGTGCCTTCCAGCGAGGTGCTCGCCGCTGGCATTTGGCAAGCGTTGATTACAACGGTCATGGGGCTTTGCATCGCTATTCCAACCTTGATGGTGTATTACGCGCTCATGTTGAAATTCCGCGGTTTCCACATTGAGGCTGTCGAGCATAGCTATCGCGCGTTGGAAGTTTGTCAGCATATCAAAAAAGGCGATCGCAAAGGTCTTATTGAAGAAGAGGAGGCTTAACCATGAATTCTTCCATGCCGCCCGGATTTTCTCCTTTGGACGAAGAGCCGCAAATTGATCTAACGCCGTTGATTGATTGCTTGTTCATGCTCATTATCTTTTTCGTCGTGACCATGAGTTTTTCAAGACCAGTTCTTGAAATCGTGTTGCCCGAGAGCCGAACGGCGAAGGTTGAACGCTCCGACAGACAGTTGAGCGTTTATGTTTTAGCCGACGGAACTTATCGATTAAACGATAAGCCTGTTGATTTGGTGGAAATTGAGGCTGCGTTAACCGCAACCAAAAACACGGTTTTAAATATTCATATGGCGGGAGAAGCGTCCTTTGACAAATTCGTTCCTTTGGTTGATTTGGCCAAAGAGAAAAATGAAGGTCGTTTTGTTATCAGTACTCAGGCAAAAGAAAAATGATCCGAAAAGCAAGAAGCTACGGCAGTGCAGAAGAAAAGCAGGCAACACAGTCTGCTCGCTTAACGACCGCTGTATTGATTGTTTTAGGTATTGCCGCGTTTTTTTCTCCTTTGAAAACGCAATTGTTCATCGCTCAAAAAGCGGCGACCAACGTCTTGCCGGTGCCAAAGCGTGTTGATCAACTAACAGAGCCCTTCATTAAGGAGCGTGAATGGAAGGTGATGACGTTACCGGCAAGCTCTTGGGTGGTGACCTTGGAGGAACCGGTTAGAAAGCCTCTTGCCGAGACGCCCAAACCAGTTGAGCCGCCTAAAGAAAAACCGCCGGAAATAACAAAAAAGCCTCAGCCTAAACCAAGTCCACCACAAAAGATGGCTGTCGGCAGCGCCAAGATGGCGACGGCAACAACCGGTTCTTCAGAGAATGTTTCGGCGATGAATCAAGCGTTGGCCGCTATTGTCGAGCAAATTGAGCGGCATAAGCGCTATCCGAGCAGAGCTCGGAAAATCGGTTTGACCGGAAATGCCGTTCTTGAAGTGACCGTTAATTCTCAAGGCGTGGTATCGGGCTATCGAATTAAATCAACCAGCAATGCGCTATTTAAACAATCGACATTGCAGGCGGCCAAACATCTTGACGGATTCAAAACCGGGGCGGATCGCGCAGCCGTGATTGAAGTTCCGGTTGTTTATCGATTGGAGTGAGGTATGCAGCAGTTGCCGCAGGCTATTTTAATTGAGGGCTTACGAAAAACCTATGCAAATGGTTTTGAGGCTCTAAAAGGAATCGATCTCACTGTCAATCAGGGAGAGTTTTTTGGTTTGTTAGGACCCAACGGGGCCGGTAAAAGCACGTTGATTAATATTTTGGCGGGACTTGTGAAAAAGACCGAAGGGACTGTTCAAATCGCGGGTTTTGACCTCGACCGTGAAAGAGCCAAAGCCTCGATGGCTTTGGGGGTGGTGCCTCAAGAAGTCATTTGCGATCCTTTTATCACCGTCAGGGAAACATTAGCTTTCCAATCGGGGTACTACGGCTTGTCAGGAAATGACGATTGGATTGATGAGCTCATTGACGGATTGGGTTTATCCGATAAGGCGTTTACGCCCACAAGGCTTTTGTCCGGAGGCATGAAGCGACGCGTTTTAATCGCGCAGGCGTTGGTTCATAAACCACCTGTCATCGTGTTGGATGAACCCACCGCCGGGGTGGACTTGGAGTTGCGCCATAAACTGTGGGAGTTTGTGGGGGATTTGCACCGACAGGGGCACACCGTGATTTTGACAACGCACTATTTGCAAGAAGCGCAAAACCTTTGCTCAAGAATAGCCATCATCAACCATGGGGAAGTGGTGGCGGTGGGGGCTACGCAGTCTTTACTGTCAGCTTGCCGTCAAAATGCCGTGACATTTAGGCTTGAACAAGGCGACTTACCCGTGGCGATTTCCGATAAGTTGCTTCGCCGGGAAGGCTCGCTCATGACATTGGCTTACACTAGCTCAGCGGATTTGGTTTTCATTTTGTCAACACTTCAGATTGGAGGTCTAGCCGCGGAGGGCATCACCACTCGACAAGCCGATTTGGAAGACGTTTTTTTATCCGTTTTAGACCGTTCATCGGAGTAAAAATTGATACAGGCAAAACGATTTAATCCGACAGTGGCTTTTTTGACGCTTTTAAAAAAGGAAGTGATTCGTTTTAAGAAGGTGGCGTTTCATACGGTAGCTGCCCCTGTCATCTCGTCGTTTTTATATTTAGTTGTCTTCAGCGCCGCGATTGGTGAGCGGGCGGTAGGGGACGGTTATCAGCAGTTTCTTGTGCCGGGGTTGGTCATGATGGCGGTTTTGCAAAATGCCTTCGCCAACACCTCTTCGTCGTTTGTACAGTCCAAGATTTCCGGTACTTTGGTTTTTATCCTGATGCCGCCGATGAATGGCTATATGATCGCAGCCGCGTACATATTGGCTTCGATCCTTCGAGGACTTTTAGTCGGCGTTTGTGTTTTGGCCGCCACGATGTTATTTACCACCGTTTCACTTGTTTATCCCGGATGGATTCTTGTCTTCGCCGTTTTGGGGGCGCTTATCATGGCTGCTTTTGGATTAATTGCAGCCATATGGGCCCAACGATATGAAGAAATGGGGGTTATTCAAAATTTCCTGATTATGCCTCTCACTTTTTTAGGCGGCGTTTTTTATTCCACATCATCGTTGCCGGGGATTTGGCAGGATATTGCGCGAATGAACCCTCTCTTTTATCTAATCGACGGCTTTAGAGGTGGGTTTATCGGTCGGTTCGAATCCGATCCATTCCTTTCACTGATAATGGCTTTGCCGATCGGCTTTGTTTTAACTGTGGTCTGCGCATTGCTAATTCAAAAAGGGTATCGAATTCGATCTTGATTGACTAGATTTTGACAAAAGGCACAGAGTTTAAGGCTCTTAATATACTTTTGGTCAGGCAAATGAGTGTTAATGAGATTGTGTTTCATTTAGGCTTATGTAACTAAGCATTATTACTGATACAGGAACTCAAAATGTATAACCCGAAGTCAAAAATCGCCTCAGAATTCATCTGTCACGAGGAAATTGAAGAAACACTGGCGTTTGCTGAGGCTCATAAACATGATCGCGAAATGATTCGTGCCGCACTTGAAAAGGCGGAAAATTTCAAAGGACTTACTCATCGGGAAGCGGCTGTGCTTTTGGCATGCGAGGAACCGGACCTGAACGAGAAAATTTTCGCAACGGCTAAAAAGGTAAAAGAGCATATTTACGGAAACCGTATCGTATTGTTTGCGCCGCTGTATCTTTCGAACTACTGTGTCAACGGATGCACTTATTGTCCGTACCATGCGAAAAATAAGCATATTCTTCGCAAAAAGTTGACTCAAGAGCAAATTCGTCAGGAAGTTATCGCTTTGCAGGACATGGGGCACAAGCGCCTGTTGCTTGAAGCGGGTGAACATCCTCGTTACAACCCCATCGAGTACATTTTGGACTCCATTAAGACGATCTATTCCATCAAACACAAAAATGGTGCGATTCGTCGCGTCAATATCAATATCGCGGCCACAACTGTGGAAAATTATCGTAAGTTGCATGAAGCTGGTATCGGCACTTACCAATTGTTTCAGGAAACATACCATAAAGAACAATATGAGCTTTTGCATCCGAAAGGACCGAAAAGCGACTATGCCTATCACACCGAGGCCATGGACCGCGCGATGGAAGGCGGCATTGACGACGTGGGGCTTGGGGTCTTGTTCGGACTGACTCTTTACCGTTACGATTTTGTTGGACTTTTAATGCATGCCGAGCACTTGGAAGCTGTTTGGGGAGTGGGGCCGCATACTATCAGCGTGCCGCGTA
>URFF01000068.1 GCA_900546995.1 uncultured Sutterella sp. | reverse complement strand
TTGTGATACCGGTCATGAAGAAAAAGCGTAAACACCCTTCGTTTGATTTCAGCGTAAGGAACAACTCGCTCATTGTGGACCGAACGATTTTAAATAAACTCGGATCATCTAAACAGCTTGTCAACGGGGCATCATATTCGTCAATAAGAACCACTAAGCAACTGGGCTCTTGCAACGACAGCCACTCGGATAGCTGCGTCATCACAAGCGAATCATTGTTTTTGTATTGAAATCCAGCCGCCGAAAACTTTGTAATGAGCTTATCGTGAAACTTTTGTTTAAATTCGTCTGCTGCTGAGAACTCTTTGATTTCTGATAGGTCCAAACGAACGACTTGATATGTCTTGTCGTTCCAAAGTTTTTCAATAGCCAACCCCTTAAAATCTCTGAGCCCATACTTAAAAAGTGACTCAAAAGTTGAAATGAGAAGGGATTTTCCAAAACGTCTAGGACGGACAAAAAAGATCTTCGAATCAAATCGTGCCAACTGATAAATTAAATCCGTTTTGTCCACGTAAATTTCATTACGGGCCCGCAAAGTTGCAAAGATGGATCGACCAAGAGGCAGCGTTTTCATAACTTCAAAGAAAACGAAATATTAACGTTGCTTGGATTGTAGCCAACTCGCTACGAAATTAGCGAAATTCCAAGTCAACGGCACTATTTCAGATACTCACGCAAGGAAGGAATAATTTAATTTGGTCGCTTATTCGATGAAGTTAACAATGCTCCCGAAGCCATTTTTCGTCGCTTTGAGTCAACTTTCCGTCAGCCCGAGCTTTCTCAATCAAATCGGGTCGTGTTTTTGCCGTAATGGCCAAACTTTGCTCTCGAGTCCATCGTTCAATATTGGCGTGATGGCCGGATAAAAGGACCTCGGGCACCGGTTGGCCCCGCCACACTTCGGGTCTTGTGTAATGCGGAGCATCCAATAGTCCCGTGGAAAAGGACTCATCGAGTGTGGATAATTCTTTGATAGCTCCCGGCAGTTGTCTCACAATGGCATCAATCATGACAAGAGCCGGCAATTCGCCGCCGGAAAGCACAAAGTCTCCAACGCTGACCACTTCGTCAACATAGTTATTTAGAAATCGTTCGTCAATACCCTCATAACGACCGCAAATAAGAATAAAGTCATGATCGGCAGCCACCCACTCGCGGACTTGTTCGTCCGTCAGTTTTTTCCCATTGGGTGCAAAGCTGATCACTCGTCCCGTGTTACCTGAAGCTCGAATACGATCGACCGTGCGTGCTAGGGGTTCTGCCATCATCACCATGCCGGGTCCGCCGCCAAACGGACGATCATCGATTGTGCGGTGATTATCAAAAGTTTCTTCACGGGGATTCCATGTGTTTAAAGACCACAATCCCCGTTTCATCGCCCTTGAAGTAATCCCGTTTTCAGTGATCGCACTAAACATCGGTGCAAATAAGGTAATGACGTCAAAACGCATAACCGCTCCTAGCGCTCATTAAGCCATGTCTGCAAAATCGCTTCCAAAATGGCTTCCGTGCTCTTATTGGGATCGTCATCAAAATCGTCTAGTGCAACCACCATGGCGTGCAATTCAGTAAAGCGAAGTTTTAACGGATCAACGTCGGGATAGAGATCGGCCAACGTCTCACCGATTAACTGCGTGTCTTTCCACTGCATGAATTAGAGTTCCTTCGCGTGATTGCGGCTGTATTTCGGGATTTCGACGGTCAAATCTTCCGTTCCGACCACCGTTTGGCAAGACAAGCGGGAAACCGAAGTTACGCCCCATGCCTGATCAAGCATGTCAAGCTCTTCATCCTCGGGCTCATTAAGAGAGTCGTACCCTTTACGAATAATCACGTGGCATGTAGAACAAGCGCCAGAGAATTCACAGGCATGTTCAATTTTGATGCCATTGGCCAACAGCGCCCGAGCAAGCTTCACACCAGGCTTAACTTCAAAAGTTGCCCCTTCAGGACAAATCGTTGCGTGCGGCAACACAGTAATTTTGGGCATATCTTTTAATCCTTCTTACACAATGTCGTCAACATTTTTACCGGAAAGGGCTTCGGAAATGGCTCGATCCATCCGGCGTTCAGCAAAGGGTTCCGTGGCTTTGGTTAAATCGGCTTCAAGTGCCTTAATCTGCTCTAACTGATGTGCGTTGACCGCGGTGAGCAGCTCTTTGATGAGGTGGCGAATCGCAGCTTCCTCTTCGGGGCTTAAAAGATCGGCATCGCTTGCCAATGCGCCAACCGTGCTTTCAATTAGGCGCTGAGCCTCTACCTCTTCTTCACGCAGTGCACGAAGGTGCATATCTTCTGTTGCGTTACCGGTGCCGTCTTTAAGCATACGCACAATCTCTTCATCGGTTAGCCCGTAAGAAGGTTTCACCGTCACATGGGCTTCTACACCGGTTTTTGTTTCGCGAGCCGAAACAGATAGCAATCCATCGGCATCAACCGTAAAGGTCACCCGAATTCGAGCGGCCCCGGCAACGAGCGCTGGTAACCCCCGCAACTCGAACCGAGCGAGGCTGCGGCAGGCATCCACGATTTCACGTTCGCCTTGAACAACGTGGATCGCCATCGCCGTTTGACCGTCTTTAAAGGTTGTGAAATCCTGAGCCATGGCGACAGGAATCGGGGTATTGCGCGGAATGATTTTTTCGACAAGTCCCCCCATCGTTTCGAGCCCGAGGGATAATGGCGTCACATCAAGAAGGAGCCAATCATCGTCTCCCGTGGTATTACCGGCTAAAAGATTGGCTTGCTTGGCCGCACCAACAGCCACCACTTCATCAGGGTTGATGTTATCGAGTGGATCAAAACCCAAATAGTCTTTCACAGCCTCACGAATCACCGGCATGCGGGTAGAGCCGCCTACAAGAACCAAACCTTGAATTTCGGCTTGAGAAAGCTGTGCATCACGCATGACAGAGCGCAGCGTACCGATGGTTTTTTCTACCAAATCCGCTGTCAATGCTTTAAAGCGATTACGATCCACGATAACGTCAATCACCCGCTTATCACTTAATGTGGCTTTAACCGTCACGGTTTCTTGCGCACTTAACGCTTCTTTAGCCGCCTTACACGCCACCAAAACCAATCGCTTGTCATCGGCAGTCACACTGCGGGGATCAATTTGAGCTTCTTGTAATACCCAGTCATATAACCGGTGATCGAAATCATCGCCCCCAAGAGCGGAGTCACCACCGGTTGCCAACACTTCAAAAACGCCTTTGGTTAATCGTAAAACCGAGACGTCAAAGGTGCCACCACCCAAGTCATAAATGACATAAAGCCCCTCAGCGCCCTCATCCAATCCATAAGCCAAGGCAGCCGCTGTCGGCTCATTTAAAAGACGTAAAACATTAAGGCCCGCTAATCGGGCGGCATCTTTCGTTGCCTGACGCTGCGCATCATCGAAATACGCAGGCACTGTAATCACCGCGCCGACCAAATCTCCCCCTAAAGTGGCCTCGGCCCGATCTTTAAGGACACGCAAAATGTCAGCGGAAACTTCCACCGGGCTTTTTTCTCCGGCAACGGTTCGGATTTTGAGCATCCCCGCATCGTCACTGAACTCATAGGGCAAATTGCCCACGTGGTGTAGATCGGTTTTGGCTCGTCCGACAAAGCGTTTAACGCTCACGATGGTATTGGCGGCATCGGTGCTCACAGCCTCCAAGGCCTGGTACCCCGTCTGAATGCGACCGTCAAGAAGATAACGTACAACGGAGGGTAAAAGCTTTTGACCGTGCTCATCGGCTAGCACATCCGTTTGCGCATTGCGCACTGTCGCAACCAACGAATTGGTCGTTCCAAGGTCAATACCGACAGCCAAGCGGTGTTGATGCGGTTCAGCCGAAAGTCCCGGCTCGGCGATTTGCATTAAAGCCATGAAATTCGTTCCTAAATTGAAATTTCTGCTAAGAGCTTCGAAATAAACATGAATTTTCGAGTCAAATCAAAGGCTTCGTTGTAGTCACCCTTGACATCAAAAGCCTCTGTGAGCGACGTTAAAAGCGCTTCTTTTTCTTCAAGCACCTTCTGCATCAACGCTTCACGGGTTCTATCATCATGAGTAGCCTTAGCTGTTTCGAGCATTTCGTGCCACTGCATTTGCTTCATCAAGAAGTCTGCGGGCATCGGTCGATGGGCATTGACGTCAAGTCCATGTAATTGACACAGATAGCGAGCGCGCTTTAAGTCATCGGTCAGGGTTTGGTAGGCCTCGTTGACCCTAACGCTCATTTGCTCGGCCAGACGCTTTTCCAACGCGCTGGCATTGACAAACCGATCCGGATGCAACCGTGCCAACAGCGTATTTTTTGCCTGCTCTAAAGACAAAGAATCAACCGCAAACTGTTGCGGTTGATTCAAAAGACTGAAAAAATCTTTTTGTGCCATTATGTGTTGTTTTTACACTTGGAAGGATTCACCACAGCCGCAATGACTTTTCTCATTGGGATTGTGGAATTTGAATCCTTCTTGTAAGCCCTCACGGGTGTAATCAAGTTCGGTGCCATCAATATAAGGCAGACTTTTTGCATCCACCACCACTTTCACACCAAAACTTTCATAGACGCTGTCATCGTCTTCGATGACATCGGCAAACTCAAGCTTATAAGCCATGCCGGAGCAACCCGATGTCTTCACACCTAAACGAAGACCGATTCCCTTGCCACGCTTGGTCAAGTACGTATTGATATGACGGGCGGCATTTTCCGTTAAGGTGACTGCCATAGTTACTTTCCTTGTTTTTGGCGATAATCGGCGATGGCTGCTTTGATAGCGTCTTCGGCCAAAATCGAGCAGTGAATCTTCACCGGAGGCAACGCCAGTTCCTGAGCGATCTCTTCGTTGGAGAGCTTCATTGCTTCATCAAGCGACTTCCCTTTGACCCACTCGGTCACAAGCGAACTGGAGGCAATGGCCGAACCGCAACCGTAGGTCTTGAATTTAGCGTCTTCAATAATGCCCTTATCACTCACCTTGATTTGCAGACGCATCACGTCGCCGCAAGCAGGCGCTCCGACCATGCCGGTTCCCACGTCTTTCTCATTTTGATCAAGCGAGCCCACATTTCTCGGGTGCTCATAGTGATCCATTAATTTGTCGCTATATTGCATCTGTGTGGTTTCCTTTAGTTAATTAGTGCTCAGTCCATTTCACCTGATTGAGGTCAATTCCCTGTTGGTGCATTTCCCACAAAGGTGACATTTCACGCAACTTAGCAACCTTTTCCTTTAATTGAGCCACAACGTAATCGATTTCTTCTTCCGTTGTGAAGCGTCCGAGGGTGAAACGAATAGAGCTATGGGCCAATTCATCATCACGGCCTAAAGCACGAAGCACAAAGGACGGTTCAAGGCTGGCTGAGGTGCAAGCCGAGCCCGACGAAACGGCAATGTCTTTTAATGCCAACATCAAGCTTTCCCCTTCAATGAAAGCAAAGCTCACATTGAGGTTGGTGCTCACGCGGTGTTCCCAATCGCCATTCAAATACACATCGGGAATTTCTTGAATGCCGGCCCAGAGCTTGTCACGCAACTTCTTAAAGCGAGCATTTTCTTCATCCATTTCCAAGCGGGCCAAACGATAGGCTTCACCCATGCCGACGATTTGATGCGTTGCCAATGTTCCGGAACGCATACCGCGTTCATGACCGCCACCGTGAATTTGCGGCTCCAGGCGAACACGGGGCTTGCGACGAACATACAAAGCACCGATGCCCTTCGGACCGTAAACCTTGTGTCCGGACATACTCATGAGATCGATCGGATCGGTCTGCATATCCAAATGCAACTTACCGATCGCCTGTGTGGCATCCACGTGAAAGAAAATACCACGATCACGGCACATCTGACCGATCGTCTTATAGTCTTGAATCACACCAATTTCGTTATTAACAGCCATCACGGAAACAAGAATCGTATCCGGACGCATAGCGGCTTCCAAAGCCTTCAGGTCCAACAGACCGTTGGGCAAAACATCCATGTACGTGACTTCAAACCCTTCGGATTCCAAGTGGCGCATGCTGTCCAAAACCGCTTTGTGTTCGGTCTTAACCGTAATTAAATGCTTACCGCGATCCTTGTAGAAATGAGCGATGCCTTTAAGCGCCAAGTTGTCAGACTCCGTCGCACCGGAAGTCCATACGATTTCACGCGGATCCGCATTAATCATTTGAGCAACTTGCGAGCGAGCTTCCTCCACTGCTTCACGAGCTTCCCAGCCATAGGCATGCGAAGTGCTAGCGGCATTCCCAAAATGCTCATAAAGCCACGGAACCATCTTGTCGACCACACGGGGATCCACCGGCGTGGTGGCTCCATAATCTAAATACACAGGTTTTTTCATCATCAAAGTCCTGTAAAACCGCGCCTTCAGGAACTGAAAAATTCCCACCTGAAAACCTAGGGTTTCACCTAAATTTCAAATCGGAATCAGATATTACTAAGTTCAGTTTTCAAACGCAAGATCCACTTGAACATTTAAAACAAAAATAAAGGATAGAAAGTTTCTATCCCAATGTTTTAATTAAATTAATTTTACCTTCTCGAAATTTTATAAAATTGAAAAACCTTATAGTGACTTTATACTTATCTTTGTAGTTACTTCAATGTTTTTTATTTCTTCGAACTTAGCCTATAAGTCTCTTTAATTCGTGTGAGTAATGCTTTCGTCGCCCCTTCAATTTGATTGATAACCCGTTCGAACCCGTCATCGCCTCCATAGTATGGATCAGCCACTTCAGTGGTATCCGGTTCGTTTACATAATGCATCAACAATTTAACTTTGCCGGCTAAGCCCTGGGGCGCCATCGCCTGCATGCGCCGCAAGTTCGTTTTATCCATGACGACGATGTAGTCAAATGTGCTGAAGTCATCTTGACGAACCTGACGGGCTCGATGCGAACGAAGATCATAGCCATGATTAGCGGCAAAACGGATGGCTCGACTATCAGCGGGTTCCCCAACGTGATAAGCCTCGGTTCCAGCTGAATCGACTTCAATCTCTCGATCAAGTCCTGCCCGATGAACCATTTCTTTAAAGATCGCGCAAGCTGTCGGTGATCGACAAATATTGCCCGTGCAAACAAAAAGAACCTTAATCATTCTTTTCTCCTTGACTAGAGCTCTCTTGGGCATAGTAACGCATTGGAACTCGTCGGTCCACAGCAACCTTAGGCTTTTTGTCATAGAGGGAATTCGGCACTTTTTGAACATTTGCCGTAAAATCCCTGCATCTCTTCTTTTGAATGAATCACCTCAACATGGAAACTCTTTACCTTCCAGCACTCGATGAAAACGAGAAGCAGGCGACCTTGATTTGGCTTCATGGAATGGGAGTCGACGGCTCTGACTTTGAATCGTTTCAAGAGGAGTTGGATCGATTCGGCGACGTTCGCCATTTGCGCCTCGTGTTGCCTACCGCTCCGGTTCGGACGATTACCTGCATGGGCCTTGATATGCCCGCTTGGTACGATGTCAAAGACAATGATTTCAACGCTCTCGGTGAAGACGATATCGACGGCATGAATCAGTCGCGTGAAATCATTCAAAAAATCATTGCCGAAGAACGTGCCAAATCCCCTGATACCCCGATCTGGTTGGGTGGCTTTTCTCAAGGTGCTGCCATGGCCCTTTTAGTCGGTTACTCACAGGTTGAACCACTTGCCGGCATTATCGCGCTTTCTGGCTACGTCCCAAAGCATCCCCGTTTTGACGAACTCTCGGATATTGCGCGCCAAACGCCAGTCTTCATGGCTCACGGCACATTGGATACGGTTATCTCCATCGCTAAAGCCCGTAACGGTTTGGAAACACTCAATTTAGCCGGTGCGAGCGTTGAGTTTCATGAATACCCCATGATGCATGAACTTTGCCCGGATGAAATGGCCGATTTAGGAGACTTTATCCGAGCGCACACGCTGAATATGGAACAAGAGCAACAAGCTCAAGAAAGCTCTTCTCAGGAATAACCTCTCACCTCTTTGTCATATGTTTTCAGATAGCGCCTTCGCCAATTCCGCGGAGGCGTTTTTCGTTTGTTCACTTCAAACAGTCAAAGTACCTAGCTAAATCCCTATAGCCACTCTTTTAAAAGTGAGGCTATGATATGAGAATGGGTTTTATGCCTTCAAAGAAAAATAAAAGGATTCTTGAGCTCCGTGAGTCCGGGTTGTTGAGGTGTGTATGACGAATTGGAAAGCGCTTGTTTGGTTTTTGACGCTAACTTCAGTCTTTATGTCAGCCAGCTACACCATGCTGGTTCCCTTTTTGCCGATGTATTTGATTGAAGAATTAGGGGTTGCAAATTCCGATGTTAATCTTTGGTCAGGTCTGATCTTTTCAACCACCTTCCTCATCAGTGCCATCATGGCCCCAATCTGGGGTGCTCTCGCTGATAAAAAAAGCCGCAAGATGATGGCCATCCGCGCTGCGGTTTGTTTAGCCATTTCTTACGTTTGGGGCGGTTTCGTTTCCACGCCGTGGGAACTCTTCGCCATGCGCTGCTTTCAAGGTTTCTCCGCAGGTCTGTGGCCTGCCTGTCTTGCCATCATGACCTCAACCGCCCCGCGTGAAAAGATGGGGTGGTGTCTCGGTCTCATGCAAGGTGGTTCGACTGCCAGCGGGGTTTTCGGACCGCTAATCGGCGGTGTGCTTGCGGAAATTTTCGGCATGCGAGCATCCTTTTACTTAGCAGGTGCCGCTTTGGCGCTCATTGCGGTTGGTTTGATTGTATTCATCAAGGAACCGGAAAAACGCGAACAAAGTTCGTCTGATAAGAAGAAAAACGATGGCGGCAGCCTCAAACTTTTGAAGGTTCCAGTCATTGCCCGAATGCTATTTGCCGCAGCGATTGTGCAATTGGCGGTGATGCTTGTGCAACCGGTCTTGCCGCTTTACATCGCCGAGTTACAAGGCTCCATGGATAAGATCGTCATGGTCTCGGGTATTGTGTTCTCGGTGGTGGGTGTCTCCGGTATCTTTGCCGCGCCAATGTGGGGACGATTAGGCACTAATATCGGCTATCGCTGGACACTTTATCTCGCTTTGTTTGGCGGTGGTCTTTTCGGTGTGATTCAGGCTATTCCAAGTGATATCACGCCTTTTGTTATTTGGCGCTTTGTAGGCGGTATTTTCTTTGCCGGTATTTTCCCGGCTATCAATGCCTTGTTTGCTGAAAATACGCTCCCATCTGAACGGGGTCGTGTCTATGGGTTAAGTTACGCTGCTCAACAAATTGGTTCAGTCTGCGGACCACTCTTTGGCGGTTTAATGGCAACGTATTGGGGCAACCAAGCCGTTGTGATGGCTCACGGCTTTGTGATGATTCTTTTGGTTATTGTTCTTTACCTCAAACGACCGAAGAATCAACAACCGGGAAGCGGCATTGAAATGACAGCCGCTGTCGACAATAAAGATTGATGTGTCGAAATTTATGTCGAGGGGGGAGCCGCCGTTCCCCCTTCTGTGTTTTCAAACAACTAGAAATTAACCAGAAAATCTAAACGGATAGGCAGGCCCTTCGCAGGCGTTAGCATTGCTCAGTCAAAGCACGCACTCAGTTAAATCAAACATCGCCGCATAGACCGTATAGAGGCTCATAATGGCAGGATCACTCTGATCAGGATGAGAGCAATGCCATCGGATATAGTTCAATCAGTTATCACGTCAAACACTTCCTATAACGAAAAAATTGGATGGTTTTGAATTCAGAGTCGGGCATAGTTAATTCAGAGATCAATGCTTTCAGCTCCGACCCTTTTTTTGGCGTACAAATTTTGGATAATCGATACGAAAAAAGCCCCGGAGTCTTTTGACTTCAGGGCTTTTTGAATGGGGAGCCAGGCAATGTCCTACTTTCACTGGAAATACAACCA
>URFF01000067.1 GCA_900546995.1 uncultured Sutterella sp. | reverse complement strand
GAGCTCTTTGACCCTAACAAAATCAGTATCCAATCTGGCTAATGGAAAATTTGGGTTAAAAATTTTTTTTGAAATTGTGATGAAAATTTCCAGAAAATCTAAAAAATTTTTCAGATTTTCTGGAAATAATTTTCAAGATATTTTTCCCACACCATACTTGAGATGGTTCTCAAAGAATATCTGATTTCTCACCTCTCGTGGTAGAATAACGCCATCTAATATCACGCCTGAGTGAGGCCCTAAATCGCTCAGGCTATTTTTCGTTACGCACTGATTGAAAGAAAATTATGGCTATTCCTATTACTGTACGTGGCGCTGAATTGTTGAAAGCCGAATTAAAGCGTCTGAAGAGCGTTGAGCGTCCTGCGGTTGTTCAGGCAATTAAGGAAGCTCGAGAAAAGGGTGATCTTTCTGAAAATGCCGAATACGATGCGGCCAAAGAATTGCAAGGTCACATTGAAGGCCGTATTGCCGAAATTGAAGGAAAGCTCTCGTCGTTGCAAATCATTGATCCGCGTGAGTTGGATGCGGGTGGACGTATTGTATTTGGTGCCACGGTTGAGCTTGAAGATCAAGATACCGGCAAGGTGGTGAGCTACCAGATTGTCGGAGACGACGAAGGTGATATCAAGCGTAACCTGGTTTCGATTTCCAGCCCGATTGCCCGTGCTTTGATTGGCAAATATGAAGGTGATGAAGCGGTGGTTCACGCACCGGGTGGCGATCGTATGTACGATATTTTGTCCGTGCAATATATCTAAAGGATTAAGATTTCGCTGATCGAAAAATCGGGAGCGAATGCTCCCGATTTTTTAGATATTGCCAAAGGATTTTTTCGTTTGGCGACCCGGCGTGTGAGCACGCGTTTTTCGATGAGCTGTCGGACCGCCACTCATCGGACGACGACTTTCTGCCGCTTTTCGGCGGCGAGCGCGTTCGGCATCGGCTTTGCGCTTTTCTGGACTTGGGCGCCACAAAACGAGAAGCTTGCCAATCATCTGAATGCGCGCGGCATTAAGTTTGTCGGCCATTTCGATGTACATCGCTTCGCGTTCATCACGGTCGTCGCCCGGAACACGGATTTTGATTAATTCATGAGCGGTTAGCGCTCGGTCAATTTCTTTGAGGACCGCTTCGGTCAGACCGTTGGCTCCTAAAAGGACCACCGGTTCGAGACCATGAGCTTGTGCACGCAATTGCAGACGCGTGTCACGATCAAGCAAAATTTCTGCCATAGTAAATTGTTGAAGACATCTCTAAAATTGGAAAACGACCAATTGTATTGAAAAATCATGCCTGTAGCAACAAAAAAACTTCGCTCTAACCGTGCCTGGATTGAACGGCACATTAATGATCCGTTTGTTAAACGCTCGCGCGTTGACGGCTATCGAGCCCGCTCGGTTTATAAGTTAATTGAGCTCAACGAAAAAGAAAAACTCATCCGCCCCGGAATGACGGTGGTGGATTTGGGGGCGGCACCGGGAAGTTGGACTCAGGTGGTTCGCGAAAAGCTCTCTGATAAAAACGGGGAGGTGAACGGCAATATCATCGCAATGGATATTTTGCCCATGGATCCCATCGATGGGGTCACCTTCCTGCAAGGCGACTTTCGCGAGCAGGAGGTCGCCGATCAATTAAATGCGTTGGTGGGCGAAGCGCAGGTCGATTTGGTGCTATCGGATATGGCTCCAAATTTGTCAGGCATTGCGGCAGCAGACGCTGCACGCTGCTTGCTTTTAAATGAGCTAGCGTTGGAATTTTGTTTGGAGCACCTCAAAGATGAGGGGGTCTTTGTCACCAAAGTGTTCCAAGGCAGTGGTTTTTCCCAGTATGTGGAGACGCTCAAAAAACACTTTAAAGTGGTGCTGACCCGAAAGCCCCAGGCTAGCCGCAGCACGTCTGCGGAAGTCTATATGGTGGCAAAAGGGATTAAAAAACGTTGAAAATCAGCCGGCTAATCCCCATATTGTTAAAAACCATAACAATTTTTAGCCAAGTGGCGGTTTTCTCGGTATGCTTACCAAGCTATACGTCCGCCTTCTCGGCAACTCAGTTAAACAAAAGGCGAAGGAGCCTTGAAATTGAATAAGAATTTTTTAAATCGAATCGGTGTCTGGATTATTCTCGCTGTGGTGTTTTTCACAGTGTTTCGCCAGTTTGAGCCCAATACTTCAGTGGCGACATCCACGACGAGTTACACGCAGTTCATGGAAGACGCCAAGGCGGGCAAGATCGCTCGTGTGGATATCAAGGGGCGTGAAATCACGGTGACGCCGACCGAAGGCTCTCGCTATGTGATCACCAGTCCGGGCGACTTGTGGATGGTTGATGATCTTCGCAAGGATGGGGTTCAAGTTTACGGTACGCCCGAGGAAGAGCCGTCTTTCTGGATGACGGTTCTGATCTCTTGGTTCCCGATGTTGCTCTTAATCGGCGTGTGGGTGTTTTTCATGCGTCAGATGCAAGGTGGCGGCAAAGGCGGTGCCTTTAGTTTCGGTAAGAGCAAGGCTCGAATGCTCGATACGACGAACAACAAGGTGACCTTTAAGGATGTCGCCGGCTGCGATGAAGCAAAAGAAGAAGTGCAGGAAGTGGTTGACTTTTTGCGCGATCCGTCGAAATTCCAACGTTTAGGCGGTCGAATTCCCCGCGGGATCTTGCTTGTCGGTTCACCGGGTACCGGTAAGACGCTTTTGGCTAAGGCCATTGCCGGTGAAGCGAAAGTGCCGTTTTTCTCCATTTCCGGTTCGGACTTTGTGGAAATGTTTGTCGGTGTGGGTGCCGCGCGTGTTCGCGACATGTTTGAAAACGCGAAGAAAAATGCGCCGTGCATTATCTTTATCGATGAAATTGATGCCGTGGGTCGTCAGCGTGGCGCAGGCTTAGGTGGCGGCAACGACGAACGTGAACAAACGTTAAACCAAATGCTCGTTGAAATGGACGGTTTTGAAACGGGTACCAATGTGATTGTGATTGCCGCAACCAACCGTCCGGATGTGTTGGACCCCGCGCTTTTGCGTCCGGGTCGTTTTGACCGTCAAGTGGTGGTGCCGTTACCTGACGTGCGTGGCCGTGAACAAATTCTGAATGTTCATATGCGTAAAGTCCCTGTGGGTCGCGATGTGGATCCTGAAGTGATCGCACGTGGTACACCGGGTATGAGTGGCGCGGATTTGGCTAACCTCGTGAACGAAGCGGCTTTGTTTGCCGCAAGACGCGATGCCAAAGTGGTGGAAATGGTCGACTTCGAGCAAGCCAAGGACAAGATCCTCATGGGTACCGAACGTCGCAGCATGGTGATGAGCGAAGATGAAAAGCGCACGACCGCTTACCACGAATCCGGTCACGCAGTTGTCGCTTGGATGCTGCCGAAGAGCGATCCGGTACACAAAGTCACGATCGTTCCGCGTGGCCGTGCGCTGGGCGTGACGATGCAGTTGCCGGAAAAAGATCGCTTCAACTACGACAATGTCTACATCATGAGTCGTTTGGCGATTTTGTTCGGCGGTCGCGCGGCTGAAGAAGTTTTCTTAAACCAAAAGACGACCGGGGCTTCGAACGACTTCGAACGCGCCACGCAAATGGCTCGTGACATGGTGACCCGCTATGGCATGAGCGATGCATTGGGTGTGATGGTTTATGCGGAAAACGAAGGCGAAGTGTTCTTGGGACGCTCCGTGACCCGCACAACGCATGTGTCTGAAGCCACAATGCAAAAGATCGATGCGGAAGTGCGTCGTATTTTGGAAGAGCAATATAAGCGTGCCTGCGATATTTTGGAAACGCACCGTGATAAGGTTGAGCTCATGGTGAAGTGCCTGATGACGTGGGAAACGATTGATGCCGAGCAGATTGCTGACATTATGGAAGGTCGTGAAGTGAGACCGCCTAAAGTCGGTTCGTCCGCTAAAAACAATGATCACCGACCGATTGAGCCTGATGCGGTAAAGCATGAGGAACAACCTCAACCGGAAGAAGCCAAGGCGCCTGAATCCGAGGTGAAAGAAACGCCGAAGCAAAGTCCTTCTGAAGGGGATGATCAAAAACAATAGATCGAAAAAATCCGGTGGCAGAGTTCACCGGATTTTTTTGCGTTTAGGCCGAAGATTCTTCTACAAGCCAATCAAGTATTTAATACCAACAGCTTTTTTCAACATAAAAAAATTAAGCGAGAATGTTTGATATTTTTTCATCATGATGGAAATTATTTTCCAAAGGAAGAATACAATGAAATTGATTGGCTCTTTTTAGGAGAGAAAAATGCCTGATTCTCATCGCAGTCACAAAACACAAGATAGTACAGCTAGCGCTGTTTATTTCATTCGGGAGATTTCTCCGCAAGCTCTGATGGCCTTATATAAAGTGTTGGGGCGTGAGGCTTCTGGACGAGTTGCTATAAAGTTAAGTACAGGGGAAGCAGGCAATAACAATTATTTGAAGCCTGCTTTGATCAAAGACTTGGTGCAAAGTGTTAAAGGTACGATTGTTGAGTGCAATACGGCTTATGCCGGTGCTCGCAATACAACAGAGGCTCATCGGGAATTAATTCGTCAGCACGGATTTAGCGAAATTGCCGATGTCGATATCATGGATAGTGAAACGACCCTTGATTTGCCGGTTGAAGGGGGTGTTCACCTTCAAAAGGATATTGTGGGTGCGCATGTCCAAAACTATGATTTCATGTTGGTTCTCACGCACTTTAAGGGGCACCCGATGGGTGGCTTTGGCGGTGCATTGAAAAATATCGCCATTGGTGTCGCATCCTCGGACGGAAAAGCCAATATCCATACGGCTGGACACTCTCAGCAAGCAGCCGGTTGGCAAAAACTTGATGATGGGCGATACATGAAATTGACTGGCCCCGATCATAATGCTTTCATTGAATCAATGGCTGAGGCGGCAAAAGCAGTGTCAGACTTTTTCGATCACGGTCAAAAGATGTTGTATATCTCCGTGATGAACAATATGTCGGTTGACTGCGACTGCGTCTCGCATCCGGCCGAAGTCGACATGAAAGATATCGGTGTGTTGGCAAGTTTAAATCCTGTGGCACTTGATCAGGCCTGTGTGGATTTGGTTCATGAAGCCGAAGACGGTCATTCGCTCATTGAGCGTATTGATAGCCGCAACGGCGAGCTCATTTTAGAGCACGCCGAGCGCATCGGATTCGGATCAAGAGCTTATCGATTGGTTTGTATTGATTAATTTTCGAGAATTACTCAGGAGGTGGCATTTAAACGAATGCCGCCTCTTTTTTTCGTGAGTGTTTTCCCGCTAAAATAGCGCCAATTTCTTCTTTTGTATTTGAGAGAACAATGGTTGCGGGCTTCCTTTTAGGTGTTGCAGCGTGTGCGATTTGGGGATTAATTTATATCTTTCCCTTGATGTTGCCCGATTACAACCCGGTTGTGATTGCGTCGGCTCGATTTGCCGTTTACGGTCTTGCCTGCTTATGTTTGATTCCCATTCAATGGCGTGAGTTAAAAACATTCAGTGTTTCGGATTGGTTTTTAGCGTTTAGACTCGCCTTTTTCGGCAGTTTGCTCTACTACTGTTCGCTAGTACTCAGTGTGCAATGGTCGGGCGCCCCCATTGCCGGCATGTTCATGAGTTGGATTCCGGTTTTGGTTGCCATTGTCGCCAATCGTCGCTCAAAAAAAGAAGGCCACGGGGTGGCTTGGAAAGCGTTGGCATTACCGTTAGTGCTGATTGTTGTGGGCATGGGTGTTGCCAATTACAAAGAATTCGACTTCATTTTGAGTCAAGGAACGACCACCGGCACGCACTTTTGGTTGGGTGTTCTTTGCGCGGTGATCTCTCTTTTGTTGTGGACTTGGTTTCCGATTCGCAATGCCGAGTGGCTTCTGAAAAATAAAGGCAAGAGCGCCAAGGCCTGGGCCACAGCCCAGGGACTGTCGGTGTTGCCGGTCACTCTTGTTGGATTTTTTGTCGTTGCCTCTCTAACCAATCCGCCGGAAGTCGGGGTGCTTGGAGCTGAACCCATTAAATTTGTTTTAATCATGTTGGTGGCTGGCGTTGCCTGCTCTTGGGTGGGCGCAGCGCTTTGGAACGCAATGAGCCAGCGTCTTCCGCCCGCGTTGGGTGGTCAATTGATCGTTTTTGAAACGATTTTCTCAGTGATTTACGCGCTTTGCTGGCGCCAAACGTTACCGCCACTTAATATGGTGATCGGCATGGTGATGTTGATCGGTGGCGTTTTGGCGGCTTTACGAGTTTTTCGAAACGAAAAGGTCTAACCTCGCTACAATCGCTTAAGAATCTAAAAAGAGTTGAATCTGTATGAGCACTTTTCTTTGGCACGATTATGAAACGTTTGGGCTCAGCCCCAGCATGGATCGACCGGCTCAGTTCGCGGCGATACGAACCGATGAACGCCTGACTATCTGTGAAGAGCCGATCTGTCTTTACTGCAAACCTGCGGCCGATACGTTGCCCAGCGCTCAAAGCATTGCCATTACCGGGATTTTGCCCCAAGAGTGCCTGAAAAAAGGGTTAAAGGAAGCGCAATTTGCTCATCGCATCCATGATGTCATGAGTGTGCCTGAAACAATTAGCGTGGGTTACAACAACATGCGTTTTGACGATGAGGTCACGCGCTTTATGTTTTGGCGCAATTTCATCGATCCTTACGAGCGCGAGTACAAGGACGGTTGTTCGCGGTTTGACCTTTTCCCGTTGGTGGTCGCGACTTGGGCATTGAGGCCTGAGGGGATTGCTTGGCCGAAAGTTTCTACCGAAGATGGGCAGGAACGGGTGAGTTTCCGGCTTGAGCATTTAAGCGAAGCCAACGGTCTTAAGCACGAGCACGCCCATGATGCCTTAAGTGACGTGGAAGCCACGATTGAGGTCGCCCGTCTGATTCAAAGTCGGCAACCGAGACTTTGGGAGTATGCCTTAAAGCTTCGCAGCAAAGACTATGTGAAGACGATGGCGCAGTCAGGCAAACCTTTGGTTTGGGTGAGCCCCATGCATGGGCACGATCGTGGGTATATCCGTTTGGTGCTTTGTCTGGGGCAGTATCCGGGAAGGAGTAACAGCGTGCTTTTTTGGGATCTCGCCCACGATCCCCAAGAGATGCTGACGTTGACAGCTGAAGACGTCAAAGCGCGTCTTTTCGCCAGGGATGAAGATTTGCCCGATGGGGTGACGCGGTTGCCGATTTTTAGTTGCAAGATCAATCAGGCACCGTTTTTAGTCGCTCACTTGGGCGTTTTGTCTGAAGAGCGTGCTAAAGCGTTTGGGATCGATCGCGAAGAGGCCCAGAGAAGAGCGCAAGGCATTTTGCCTCATATCGAAACCTTGTCCAGCCTTTGGCAAGAGGCTTTAGGCGTGGACGAAGATAGTGAAGACGGATCTTCCCGCCCCGATGTGGATGCCGACCTATATAACGGCTTTCCGTCTTTGACTGATAAGCAAAAAATCAGACGGGTTGCTATCACCAAACCTCAAGCATTGGCTCAAGCCGTTTTTGATGGACGGGTTCACTTTGATGACGAGCGACTCAACGAGATGCTCTTTCGCTATCGGGCACGCAATTGGCCTGAGACACTAAGTGATTCTGAACGCGAGCGCTGGCGCGAGTTGCGGGAAGCTCGCCTAATCAATGGTGAAGGTGGAGCGCGTACGCTTGAACAATTTGCCGAAGAAATCGCACTTATGGAAGAGGAAAAAGCCGATAACATGACTGAGGCCGATGAAGAGCTTTTCGGCGCTTTGTACGATTGGGCTGAAGTGATGAGTGAGTCGCTTGAAAGTTAACCATTGGCCACTTGGACTGAACCGGTTTTTTCAATGAGGAAAAGCCGGTTTTTCTTTTTTTTGCTGAAAACCCTCAAGTCCACTTTAAGTAAAACACCTTAAATTCCCTGAATTTATTGAGTGTCCTAAAGCATCTCGCTTAGAGACAAGCCGATTGCGGTTCATATAATTATCTGAATCAGCTCCGCTTAAGATAAACCGATGATGGGTGAGAGAATCTTGTTTTCGCGGACTGTGATTGATTGAAAACAAACGATGGAAAGGATTGTTATGACGACGCAGTACAGTAACAAGCGCTATATCGCAATCGGGTTAATGCTCTTTGCCCTTTTCTTTGGTGCGGGTAACCTCATTTTCCCAGCTTCCATGGGACAAAATGCCGGGCAAAACGTCTGGTGGGCCGTGTTGGGTTTTTGCATTACCGGTGCCGGTATGCCGCTATTGAGTGTGATGGCGATGGGGCACTCCGGCTGCAATGATTTACAGGAGGCTGCGAGCCGTGTTCATCCCCTGTATGGCCTCTTTTTTACGATTATCGTCTATCTAGCCATTGGTCCTTGCTTTGCCATTCCTCGTACGGGCACGGTGGCCTATGAAATTGCCGTGCGGCCTTTCTTGGCTGACGAATATGTTGAAATGGGGCTGCCGATTTTCCTCGCGCTCTTTTTCTTGGTGTCTTTCTGGCTCTCGGCCTCTCCTCAGAAATTGGTGGACCGTATCGGTAAGCTCTTAACGCCGGCATTGGTGCTGACGATTGTGCTGTTGATCATGAAGTCATTTCACACGCCGTTAGGTGAACCACAAGCGCCGACCGCGGCCTATGCGACGCCTGTGATCGCCACGGTGCAGGGAATTATTGATGGGTATAACACGCTCGATGCCATCGCCGCTTTCGTGTTTGCCACTTTAGTGGTGGGTGTTGTGCGTGACGAGTCGGGCTTTACAGATCCGAAAGTCATTTCTTCCGAAGTCTACAAGTCCGGTATTGTGGCAGTCGCCTTCTTAGCCTTCATCTATATCTTTATCGCAAAGATTGGAGCCGAAAGCGTTCCGGCAATCGGCATGCAAGACACGGGCGCCCCAGTGTTGGCAGAAACCGCGAAAATTCTTTTTGGTAACGCCGGCGCTGTTATTTTGGCTGTGATCGTGATGTTGGCTTGTTTGTCGACGGCCATCGGTTTGATCACGTGCTGTGCGGCTTATTTCTTAAAGCTTACCCGCCGCTTTAATTACCTCTACTGGGTGATCATTTTCTCGGTCATTCCGTTCTTGGTTGGCTTATTTGGCTTAAAGACGATTATCGTTTCGGCCGTGCCTGTGTTGATGTTCATTTATCCGCTCGCTGTCGTTAAGATCGTTTTACTCTTTACGCATGATTGGTTTGAAGGACGTCAGTGTGTGTATGCTTGGACGGTTGGCTTGACGTTTATCATGGCTTTCATTAACGGTCTTGAAGCAGCCGGCGTGATGCCTGAATCGATTGAGTCCGTCTTGCAAGCCTATGTGCCGTTACATAGCGTTGGCATGGGTTGGATTGGTTTTGCAGTGGTGGGCTATGCCTTGGGGTTAGTCTGGAAAAAACTCAATCCGGTCAAATGACGCATTAGTCTAACTGCATCAAAAAGGTCGTCCTCGTGACGACCTTTTCGATTAATTAAAAAACAAAAGGCGAAATCTTAAAAATTTCGCCTTTTGAACTTGTCTTAAATCAGACTACTTTTTCTTCCAGTTGTCTTTCAAGCCAACGGCTAAGTTAAAGACGGGGCTTTCCGGTTTATGATCGATGCGATCGGCAACGAAGTAACCCGTGCGCTCCAATTGGAATTTATCGTCAGGTTTGGCCTGAGCCAAAGCCGGTTCCACAAAGCCCTTGACCACTTCTTTACTATCAGGATTCAAAAGCGTGCGATAGTCCGCGTCAACGGCATCGGGTTGCGGCACGGCAAAGAGTCGGTCGTAGAGTCGGAACTCGGCCGCGACTGCGGTCTTCGCATCCAGCCAGTGAATGGCCGCCTTGGTTTTAACCGCTTCGGAGCCCGCCGTACCACTCTTGGTTTCAGGCAAGTAGCGGCAATGAACAGCGACAACCTGACCGGTTTCATCTTTATCAAAGGAGGTCGGCACAATCTCGTATTGCTGGAAGAGGCCAAGAAGCGCGACCACCGTAAAA
>URFF01000066.1 GCA_900546995.1 uncultured Sutterella sp. | reverse complement strand
TGTGGGGAGCTCGACGCAAAGGGTCGAGCTCGAGTGAACCGACGGATGGAGAATCTGCATCGTGTCGGTCAGCAGCAGGAACCCATCGAAGTGATCATCGGCGAAAGCCGATGACACAGTAGGGAATCCCCGTCGTTTACGGTGGGGAGGATGTCAAGCATGACGGGCTACCGGACTTAGCTAAAAATCGTATTGATGTTGCTTTTCAAACCATGGGACTTCGCGAACCGGATTATATCGCCCACGAACTTCGACAATGCAGAAGTATTTTGTGTTCTTCTGAAGAATACATAAGGATACATGGTCGACTGCGACATCCCAAAGACTTATTGAATCACGAACTCATTGGTCATCTGCAAATGCCGACAATGGTGAGATTCACTCATAATATTGAAGAGGTTGAAATTCCCTTTGCCGGTCGCTTTAACTATAACAGCGCATCAGTCCTCTTGGATGCCGTCAGGGCAAATCTTGGTATTGCCATACTGCCCGATCTAGCTTTGTTGACAGATTTGAACCAAGGTCAGCTGGTTGAACTTTTGCCCGATTGGCAATGTCCATCTGTGCAAATTGACGCAATGACGGATCATCGCTATTTATCTCGTTGCGTTAAAACTTTTCTGAATTTTGTCAAAATGGATTCAAACCAGAACAAAGTTCGAAGGCACCACTAAAAACGGGAACTTCCTGTTAAAGAAGTTCCCGCTATGTCACCCAACCACTAAGAACTAGTCGACGTGCTTACCGTTTCTAAACGGCACAATGGCTTCAACTTTTTCCGTGAGTACCGTGAAGCACTCATTCATTAAAGATTCAGCTAAAGCTTGCGCATCCTCGATCACTTTGTGATTAAAGGCATTTAAAAGCGCCTGGGCTTCTTCATGGGTTTGTGCTTTCAGGTAAGCGGCCTCCATCTCAGCTTGGGCTTTGTCGCAGTCTTTTTCAAATTGTGCAAAGCCTTTTTTGACGATCGGCGCCAAGGTGGCATAGTCTTGCATGGCCAATGTTTGTAAGCGTTTAAACTTCCAGAACGCTGAGAACGAGTCGGCGTCGGCCGTGCCCACTTGATAGCTCATCGGTTCCTTTTCAAGGCCTGCGTAGAACGGAACGAAAACGGAAAGATCTGCCATACCGAGCGCGAGATAAACAACCTCTCCAATTTCTTTCGGCAGCCAGGGACGTACGTGCATGATGTGCGTTTCATAGGTACGGAACACACTGATCGGGCGCCAATGCTCTTTGCCGTTCAAACCGTTCGTGTACGGATCGTGTTCGGTTCCCTCATAGTGGTCGCGCATGATCGAACGGATATCCGACAAGCTGATCTTTGCTTCCGGTTTGAGGTACACGGGGAAATTGCGTCCGTCATGTGGATCTTGAATCAAGCTCGGATTAAAGCGCTTTTGAATTTGCCAAACACGCGGATCGTTATAGATGCGATCTCGTTCATCATTACGGGTATAGACCTTGGAGAAATTAAAAGCGCCGTCAGTTTCAGGATTATAAAAACCATGTTCGATCGCAAAGCTCACGAGGGTCGCACTAGCCATCATATCAGGAGAATCAGGATCGTAGTCTTGCAAACGGCCTTGATTGCCTGTCGTATAGTACTTGTCTTGCGGCAACTTTTGGGCAATCCATTGATGACCCGAACCGGTTTCAAACCACCAAACACCATCTTTATCGACAAAGGCGACACCGAAACCTTCACCGGCACCGGCTTCTTCAACGATTTTGCCCAAGAGCTTTACCCCTTCAATAGCGGTACGGCATTGCGGCAAAATCACATCAGGAATGTCATCTTCAGTGATCCCCGTTTCTACGGTGTAAGGATCAACAGCCAGCACTTCAGGCTTAGCGAAAATGGATTCAGTGGCGGTCATCCCAAAACCGGCTTCATTGAAGCCTTCGCCACCATGTAAATGCGTTTTCCAATTCGGAAACGACGTATAGCGGAGGGTGTTTTCAGGCATCGTCCATGAAAAATGGTTTACCCCTCCGCAAGCAGCGGTGCTGTGAATACGCTTTTGTCCGCTCACAGCCGGGTGAATAATGAAGTGTTGCGGGCTGCGGGAAGCATGGTCCGCACTGCGTGTGATGATGTAAGAGCCGTCGGCTGTGACTTCAGAGCCGACCAAAATGCTTGTGCACATTGGATATCTCCTGGGTATCAAAAAACTTCACCTATCATAGCACCGCCGTTTCTAAGCGAAAACACGTAGTTTTCCGTATTAAGGCATCTTTGTTTAACGAGGCTGTATACGCAATTAAAGAAAAATCTACTTAGGAATTGATTTTCATCAAAAGTGATTTTTGTCGACCGAGTGCGTTAATCAACAGACATATTGTATGAATCGCAAAACAAAATGAATGAGCTCGACTCGATTTTCATATTCACTTTCGACTTGAGAATACTGGTGTTTACTGATTTCACTTACCAAGCCGCTATTTTTAAGAAGGTTTGCGAAATTCAGTCGACAATAATGAGGAATTGTCGGCCAAACGGATCTTAAATTGAATTTAATTTCAATAAGTTAACTCATTGATCAAATCACTAAAAAGTCTAAACTGCACAAAACCAATTTTCTTAATGAAAGGATTGCAAAATGAAAAAAAGCATTGTCTCCCTTCTCATGGCCGGTTTGATCGGCAGCGCATCGGTTCAAGCCAACACGATTCTTGTTGGCACGGACGCAGGACTCGCTCCCTTTGAATTTAAAGACCCTCAAACGGAAGAAATCGTCGGTTTTGACATGGACATTATCAAAGCGGTTGCCAAAGCCGTTGGCGATGAAGCCAAAATTCAAAACAT
The DNA here is from genome assembly GCA_900546995.1 of uncultured Sutterella sp. GTDB lineage: Bacteria > Pseudomonadota > Gammaproteobacteria > Burkholderiales > Burkholderiaceae_F > Aphodousia. Next base: position 7,424 of record URFF01000066.1, on the reverse strand, counting down.
GCAGTTTGCAGGCATCATTCCCGCTCTTCAAACCAATATGATCGATGTGGCGGTTGCCGCTATCACAATCACGGATGAACGCAAAAAACAAGTCCTCTTTTCCGATCCATATTACGATGTGGGACTCGCGATGGTGATCAACGCCAAAAATGAAGCCCAATACAAAACATTGCAAGACATAGAAGGAAAAGCCATTTGTGCGCAAATCGGCTCCACGGGTTCGCTGTTGGCCCAATCGGTTAAGGGCAAGTTGCAGAAGCGTTGATGGAACTCAAAATGGGTGGCTGTGCGGCTGCACTCTTAGGTGATACGACCGCACGGCACTATCAAAGCCAACACAACGATAAGGATCTGCTCATCGTTCCTCACCTTTACAACCCGAAGCAAGTCGGTTTTGCCGTTTCGAAGAAAAATACCGCACTCGCTGAAAAACTCAACAAAGGTTTAGCGGCGATTAAGGCCAGTGGCGAATATGACAAGATTTACGAAAAATGGCTCGGCAAAAAACATTAATTTTTAACAGATGACGCGGAACTCCCCGTGCGAAAGCGCGGGGATGGATAGCGGGCGAACCGGTAAGGTTCGCATGATAGAATCTCCTGGTAAGGCGTGCCGGCTCCTTACAATCTCCCTTTCTCCGGCTAAAAGAATTCGGGAATGAACAGCTCAAAAAGTTGCTCGAACTCGATGGGGGGGGGGTCTGAGTGGACACGCCCGCGGTTGCACGAAATCTACATGCACATGCAGATGTCTAACAACTGCTAGAAATGGGGGTACGCTCCCATGAAACCGCATTCGACAGAGCGCGGTAGTTCATGCGTTAAAAACAAAGCGGTCGGCCGTGGAGGCCGACCTTTGTATTAACGCTGCTTTCTCACACCGATCGTTGTGAAGATCGCGCAAAGCTGCATGACGGCAACCAACGCCAAAGCGGTCATGTAATAGCCCATGTCCAAAAGAGCACCAGCCGCTAACGGGGCCAACGTTTGACCGAAATCCATCCCGCAGTAAGTAAAACCATAGACTCGGCCGAAACTATTTTTACCCACCTTTTGCATACAGGTCGAACGAATCATCATGTCTCGCGATGGATTGGCTAAACCGCACCCAAGTCCCAAAACAGCCATCACGATAAAAAGACTCCACGTCGGAATAACGCCGGAAGCCAAAATGCAAGCCATGACGAAAGAAACGGATAAACAGGTGGCCACAACCCGTTCACTATCGGTGAAGAGTTTGGCAAGCCATGCGCCGACAATCACACCAACAGCGTTACCGACCATATAACTCGTCAATCCCATGGTAGCGGTTTCGTGAGGGACCTGATAGACCTCTCCGAAAATGGAGGGAGAGAAATTTTGCAAAATGCTTAACGCAAACGAATTAAAGAAGAAGAACCCAAAGCAAAGCCACACAGCTGGGGCCAACAGGAAGGCAAAACCAGCAGCTTTATTTTCCAGCGACTTTTCAGTTGAGTCGCTACTTTGTGCCTGTTCTTCATGAGTAGCCGGATCCAAATCGAAAAGATGGCGAGCTAAAACAAACATCAAGAGAACACAAGCAACCACAAGACCGGCAGCAACAGCCGCAGCACGCCATCCGAAAAGCGAAGCCACACCCACCATGAGTATCGGTGCCACAATCCAACCGACGTTGCCCATAATCAAGTGAATCGAAAATGCAAAAGGTAGGCGCTCAGCCGACACCAAACGATTCATGAGTGAATAATCGGTTGGGTGAAAAACGGAATTGCCCATACCGGCTAAAAAGGTCACGAGAAAAAGAACATAGTAATTAGGTGCGGTGGCTAAAATAACTGAAGCCAATAGTAAAAGCGAGATACCGGTAAAAAGGGTTTTCTTCGCTCCCCATTTATCCGAAATAATGCCGCTTGCGGCTTGCCCCGCCGTGCTGGTGATGAAAAAAAGTGTCATCACGGCACCCATCTGCGTGTAGTTCACGCCGAATTCAGGCATGATCCACGGGAAAAGTGGCGGAATCACCAACTGGAAAAAGTGAGACATCGAGTGTCCCAGTCCCAAAAGAGTGATCAGAAGGACATCGCGTCGACGAGTTACAGATGACATAACACTCCCCTAATTGGCTTTCCACAGCAATGTTGAAATAGCGAGCAGCATGAAAATGATCGCACTGGTTTTATTGAGTATCGCCTGAACTTTTGCGCTGCGCAAGCGATCGGCGATCGTACCCGCACACCAAGCCACGATTGAAAACACCACCAATGTACAAATCATGAAAGTCAATCCCATGATGAGCATCTGAATCATCACTTGGGTTTCACTGGAACCTTTAACAATGAATTGAGGAAAAAAGGCGAGAAAGAAAATGAGCACCTTGGGATTGGTGATATTCATGAGAATGCCTCGGCGCCAGTATTGAAACGGTGTGAGTTTCACAAGTTTTTTTATCGACTCTCCCTCGCTTGAATCGGCTTTAGCATGCCATGCGCCCCAAGCAAGATATAGAAGGTAGGCAGCCCCCGCGCACTGAATCATAAAAAGGAGCGTTGGCGAGGCCGCAACGACTGCAGCGACACCAAAAGCCGCCAGCATGGTTTGAATACACACACCCACACAGAGTCCGAGCGTCACAAAGATCCCGGCTCGAGCCCCGTAAAGCGCCGATTGCAACAAAACAAAGAGATTGTCCGGTCCGGGAGCGACCGCTAAAATAGCCGCCGCTATCGTAAAACTCACCCAAAGATCAAAAGGCATCGTTATTCCTTTCGCACAAAAATTAAAGGCCCGATAAGTGTGACTTATCGAGCCTTTTATTTTATGCCGATTTTTTAACCGACAAACTTACGTGCGTTACGGAACATACGCATCCAAGGGCTGAACTCACCCAAAGTATCGGGTGCCCAGCTCAATTGGACTGTGCGATGAGAACGTTCCGGATGCGGCATCATGATCGTAAAACGTCCGTCAGGCGTTGTCACCGAGGTGATCCCGTCAGCTGAACCGTTCGGATTGAAGGGATAGCGCTCGGTCGGTCGTCCAGCCGGATCCAAATAGCGAGCCGCAAGGACCGCTTCTTGAGCATCTTCAGGTTTAAGCCACTGTACGCGGCCTTCACCGTGAGAGTTCACGATCGGCATCGTTGAACCAGCCATTCCATCAAAGAAGATAGAAGGACTCTTCATGATTTCGACTTGAACCAAACGGGCTTCGAATTGTTCACTCAAGTTGCGAACGAAGGCCGGCCAATGTTCGGCACCGGGAATAATGCCCCGTAAGTGACTCATCATCTGGCAGCCGTTACAAATCCCTAAGGCAAAGGTATCGGCACGATTGAAGAACGCCGAGAACATGTCAAGCATGCGGTTGTTGCAAAGAATGGTTTTTGCCCAACCACCGCCAGCGCCTAACACGTCACCGTAGGAGAAACCGCCGCATGCGGCCAAACCGACAAAGTCTTTCAGATCAGCGCGACCGGAAATCAAATCGGTCATATGAACGTCATAAGCTTCAAAACCCGCACGGGTAAAGGCAGCAGCCATTTCCGTTTGACTGTTGACACCTTGCTCACGCAAAATCGCCATCTTCGGACGAACACCGCTCGCAATATAAGGCGCGGCGACATCTTCTTCCGGATCAAAAGTCGTACGGACAAACAACCCAGTATCGTCTTCCATCGTGCAACGTTCGTACTCTTGATCGGCGCATGCCGGATTGTCACGGCGACGGGCGATTTGCCAAGAGACTTCCGTCCACACTTTTTGAAGTTCCTCGCGTTGAGCTTCATAAACCGTATGATCGTGAGCATTAATGACAAGGCGGTCTTCATTGTTGACTTCACCGATAAAGTGGGTGCAGTCAGCCAAACCGCAAGCCTTCACTTCAGCAATAGCCTCTTCGACACGGTCAACGGGCACCTGCATGATAGCACCCAACTCTTCGTTAAAGAGGGCGCATGCAACATCGGCTGCCGAAGCGCTTTCAACCATCGAGTCAAGCGTCAACGTGACACCGGTATGGCCGGCAAACATCATTTCGGCAACGGTAGCCAATAAGCCACCGTCAGAGCGGTCGTGATAGGAAAGCACACAGCCGGCAAGCATCAATTTGTGGACAAGTTTGGCAAATTGCTTCAGATCGTCCGCACTATCCAAATCCGGCGTCACATTACCGAACTGCTGCGTGACCTGAGCCAAAATGGAGCCTGCCATACGGTTCTTGCCGCGCCCAAGGTCGATTGCCACCAACACGGACGGTTTAACGGTATTGAGTTGGGGCGTAAGCGATAAACGAACGTCTCGAACCGGAGCGGCAGCCGAAACAATCAGCGACACAGGCGACGTGACGGACTTCTTTTCTCCGGCATCATCCCAGCTCGTCTTCATGGAAAGGCTGTCTTTACCGACCGGGATGGCCACGCCCAATTCTTGGCACAAGCGACTGGCGGCCGAAACGGCATCATAAAGTTTGGCATCTTCGCCTTCGCTACCGCAAGCGGCCATCCAGTTAGCCGAAAGCTTCACAAGACCGAGTTCAATATCCGTGCTTGCGATATTGGTGATCGCCTCACCGATCGCCATACGGCTGGCGGCAGCGGAGTCAGCAATCGCAAGAGGTGTTCTTTCGCCCATACTCATTGCTTCGCCTCGATTTTCAACGAAGCTTAAATTGGTCACCGCGGCATCGGCGACCGGCACTTGCCAGGGGCCAACCATTTGATCACGATGGACCAAACCGCCCACCGTACGGTCACCAATGGTAATTAAGAAATTCTTGCTGGCGACAGTCGGATGACGCAAAACGTCTTTGACCGCTTTGTCCAAATCGATGTGCTTGGCATCAAAGGCCGGAAGAGTCGTCACTTTATGTTCAACCTGACGGTGCATACGGGGCGCCTTGCCCAAAAGAACTTCCATCGGCATATCAACCGCGGCGCTTTCCCCTTCTTGGCGGGCAACAACCAAAGTGTTGTCTTCGCTGATCGTGCCAAGCACTGCGTAGGGGCAACGTTCACGACGGCACATTTCATCGAACACTTCAAGACTTTCCGGTGCAATGGCGATGGAATAACGTTCTTGGCTTTCGTTACACCAGATTTCAAGCGGGCTCATGCCACTTTCTTCAAGCGGAACCTTTGTTAAATCTAGGCGGGCGCCATGACCGGAGAGGTCAGCCAATTCAGGCATCGCATTGGACAAACCACCGGCACCGACGTCATGGATAGCCAAAATCGGGTTTTTCTCACCGGCCGCCCAACAACGGTCAATGACTTCCTGAGCACGACGTTCCATTTCAGGGTTGCCGCGCTGAACGCTATCGAAGTCAAGCGCTTCAGAATTAGAACCGGTGGTCATGGAGCTAGCCGCGCCACCCCCCAAACCGATTCGCATGCCGGGGCCGCCTAAGCTGATTAAAAGGGTGCCCGGCGGCAGAGTCGTTTTCTTGGTTTGATCATTGCGGATGTTACCGATACCACCGGCCAACATAATCGGCTTATGGTAACCGTAATGACGCCCGGCCACATTATTTTCAAAAACACGGAAATAACCCAACACATTGGGGCGACCGAATTCATTATTAAACGCCGCTGCGCCCAGAGGACCATCGGTCATGATGGACAGCGCATTGGCAATGCGAGTCGGATAGCCGTAAGGTTTATCCGAATGCGCTGCCGCAACCGTGACGTCTTTATCGTTTTCCCATCCTTGAGGAGCGTCCGGTAATTGCAAAGAGGAAACCGTGAAACCGCAAAGGCCGGCTTTCGGACGAGCGCCACGACCAGTCGCCCCTTCGTCACGGATTTCACCGCCGGAACCGGTAGAAGCACCGGGGAAAGGCGAAATCGCGGTCGGGTGATTGTGTGTTTCCACCTTAAAGACCGTGTGCGTTAATTCTTTTTCTTCGGTAAAGACTTTGCCGAAAGCTTCGTTTTCGGGAGTACGCGGATAGAGTCTGGGAACCTCGGCGCCTTCAAAAATCGCCGCATTGTCCGAATAAGCCACAATGGTTCCGTCCGGATGAGCTTTGTGTGTTTCACGGATCATGCCGAAAAGCGTCTTATCCATTTCCTGACCGTCAATCGTCCAACGGGCGTTGAAAATCTTGTGGCGGCAGTGCTCGGAATTGGCCTGAGCAAACATCATGAGTTCGACGTCGGTCGGATTGCGTTTGGCTTTAGTGAACGCATCGGCCAAATAGTCGATTTCATCTTCACTCATTGCCAAGCCCATGTTTAAATTGGCATCGGCTAAAGCCTGACGGCCTTGACCCAAAAGATCAACCGTGACCATGGCCTTGCCAGGCAGCTCCTTAAAGAGCACGCTGGCGTCAATGCCCGCATCCACCACACTTTCAGTCATCCGATCGTGAAGAACGCCGGCAACTTTCGTTAAGATTGTCGCATCCGGCGTTTGTCCGTCAAAGTCAACGTTATAAAGCGTGCCACGTTCAATGCGTAAAATGACATCCAATCCACAATTGCGCGCAATGTCAGTCGCCTTACTTGCCCAGGGGCTAATTGTTCCCAAGCGCGGAATCACCATGAAAGTGGCATCGGCTTTCACGTCGCACGCTTCATCACCATAACTCAAAAGCGTGTTTAAGCGAGAGGCTTCGTCATCGGTAAGAGGACGGGCCGCATGCACAAAATGCACAAAGCGGGCCGATACGGCACGGGCTTGAGGGGCGATCGTACGAATCGTCTTTAAAAGGCGTGCGGCACGAAAGTCCGATAAAGCACTCGTTGCTTTTAACGAAAACATCGAATCAGTAGTCGACATGACGGGATTATTCCTCAGAATGATCAAACGGAAAAAGAATCTTTAGTCTTTTGATTATAAAAAGATGGGCAGCATTTTACTTGGGAATGCGAGAAAAAGTTGAGGATTTTCAATGCAATGTCTTCACGTGAAAGTATTTTTTGTTAAAGCTGTTAAAGCGGCTTTAATTGTTTAAAATATGCCCGTTATTTTTGAATTGAATTATCCGGAGCGTTACCTTATGTCAACGACCCTTTTAAATTTGGAAGAATTGGCCGAATTGGAAGAGCGCCAATCGCATATTTTGCCCGAAGGCACTCTCATGGACCGTGCCGGTTTTGTTTGCGCCAATTGGATTGATGATCAATGCGATGCGGCAAGCACGATTGTGATCCTTTGCGGTCAGGGCAACAACGGCGGCGACGGTTACACGGCGGCTTTGCACTTAAAGGGTCGTGGCCATCACGTGATTTGCGTCGCTGTGGGTGGCAAAGCCCCCAAAACGATTGATGCCAAACGCGCTTATGACAACTGGGTAGCCAAAGGCGGTGAAGTCATTGAGGATCCGTACATGGCACCCAAAGCTGACGTAGTGGTCGATGCCATGTTAGGTGTCGGCATCACCAAACCGATTTCCGGTGACTTCATTGACGCGGTCCTTTGGTTTAATGAACGCCAGGCGCTTCAT
>URFF01000065.1 GCA_900546995.1 uncultured Sutterella sp. | reverse complement strand
TAGGTTGATTTTAGAGAATTGAGGATCAATATTTCGAACCTATGACCTTATTTCAGTCGTCTGAGGAGCTACATAAGACTGAATCTAATGACCTACAAAGACCTCAATGATTGGCTTAACGAACCGGATATTGTCCCAATAAAAATGCAAGAAAGTCCCCCTCAGGCCAGTTTATTTTGAACTGAGGGGGTTGAAATGAACAATTGAACCTTTTGAACAGCTAAATGCTGAAATGATTGATGACACTTTAAAAATTCAAATTATTTTGGACAGTACAGAATTTTTTTAGTTAATGTAACAGCTTTTTTAGGCATAATTTTTCCCGATGAATAGTCTACTTAGTCCTGTTTTATCATCGTTATAAACTGCTATCCAGACTACTAACGCTACTTGTTTTTTGCTGATTCAACTTAGATGAAGTTTTTGCTTAATTTTTATAACTAGTTGAAAAACAAATGAAAAATATTTTTACCTTTTTCAAGTTAGTAGCACTTAAAAGTTTCGCCATTTCTTTTTCAATCATTCAAATTTGCCAAAATTGTGCTGATTTTTGTGCAACTCTCAATCTGAACAATTTAGTTTGGTTGCCTCCATTCTAAAAATCTACCTGATCATCAATTTCTCTTAGTCAACTGATTCGGTTAAATGGATTAAGTGGGACTAAAAAAGTTGAAGATTGTATTCACCAAATTAGAGATTCGGACTAGTATGGGCAAGAGTATCGAGAAAGGATGCAAAATGAACCAGGTCCATAAAAAGGTGTGGAATGTTTTTCGTCAAAGAATCGTGGTCGTGAGCGAAGCCTCTTCGTCGCAAACTGGAAAAGCTCGCGCCAACACTGGGGTGGTTTCGGCGAAAGCGGGCGTCATGGCCGCTGTGAGTACGACCATTGCTTTTGCGTCAGTGCAAGCGTCGGCGGAAACCGCCTTTGACTTGGACGCTATGTCACCTGAAGATGTCGTTAGCGTGACGTCCATTCCAAGTACAGTGGATGAAGCCAATGATGCTCTGTCGGCTCTTTATGCCGGGACGGTTTTAACGAATACCACAACTGGAAGCAATAAAACGGCTTTGGTCTTTGCCTCTGAAGATTACAGTGCGAACCTTTTTTATAAAGAATCCAACCGAATCACCCAATCGATGGGCTTTAAGGGGATCACCGGGGCGACGGGCGGCGTTGAAGTGGCCGATGGGATGCACTTGGTGTTAGTCGGTGAATTGGCCGATCAAGAAAATGCGAATGATTTTGCTTTAGTTGACGGAGCGCTTTACGTGCTTGGTCAGTCCGGTGGGGTGACTTCTCATGTGACGTTGGGATCGTACGCAACCGAAGGGAAAACGGCCGGTCGTTTAAATGATATCTACGTGGGTGTTCAACCGAATAGTGTCGGGCACGCCAATAACGGCCAATTGTATGTTCGTCACGGTGACTTCACAGCAAAAAATTTATACCTCGGTGGTCAAGTTTTCATCGGCGGTGGCATTGAGGAAAAATTGCCCGAAGATAAAGAGGCTTCGCTGACAGTTGAGACACTCAGTGCCGAAAGCCAGTCTGAGATACACAACTGGGGCACCTTCACGGCCTCAACGATTACGATGCCGAAAGGAACGGCCAATGCGAGGCTGTATAACTATGGAACGATGAACCTCACCGGGAAGCAAAGCCTCTTTAACGGATTTATTCATAACAGTGGATCGTTCAACGGAAAAAACTTAGCTTTATTCAATGGTGTTGTCCTGAACGCCGAAGGGGGATTGGATTTTGCCCCTAGCGAGAATCTGGCTGGCGCTCAAATGTCGCTAACGAGTTTAACGTTGACGATGTTTAATCAATGGGATGAACTCGCTTATCTAACCGCCGGTGGTTTCCAGAATTTAGGCACTTTGACCGTCACTGGCAGTGTCGAGGTTTCCGGGTGGTTGGAAAATGACGGCACTTTGGTCGTTAACGACACTTTGACGCTTGATAGTGGAAATGGGAGTGGTTTGGGCAAAGTAGTTAACAACGACGGTGCCAAGATCACCGTAAATAATTTGGATTTGAATCATGGCACATTGATTAATGACGGTGAAATCTCGACTCAGATATCAGTGATGATTGGTGAAGGAAGTTCTCTTAAAGGTTCCGGATCTTTCACAGCGCCGGGGATTATTGTTGATCATGGCGTGTCCATTGTACAAAATCGTTTAACCGTGACGGATTCTGAAGCCAGCCATAACAATGGGACTGTCACCGTTTCTGAATTGATTGGTCAGCAACAGGATTTAGGTTATTCCGAGTGGCGCAACAACGGGACGTTGACGGTTGATTCAATCAAAGACCTTCAATTGGTGAATGGCGAGTCATCGGATGATGCCACTGTGACCATCAATCAAAGCGCCACGCTTCATTCGCTGACTAACGTGGCAGGGTCTGTGACCGCGGTGGAGGATTCATCCTTAACCATTGGTCAACTCAATCTTAAAGGCGGTGCCGTTAGCGGCGATTTTGTCAAAATTACCAGTAAAGATGCGAATCTCTCGCAAATTCAAGGGGGAACCTTGAATGCCAATGTTCTCGACATTACTAACAGCCGCCTGGAGATTTCGGCTGGTGACATCAATGTCACCTCCCTTCTCAGTTTAGGGGCGATGGTTGATTTCGTTGGGACGGACTGGAGTTTGACGGAGGGAACGTGGTTTAATGAGGCGATTCTTAATTTCAGCATTGATTACACCACTGATAACTTAGGTCAAAACATGGTCAATGTGCTGGACGGCTCGCATGTCACCGTCAGTACCTTAACCGCCGATACGCTCTTGAATCTTGCTGAAGGCGCGACATTGACTGTGACTGACGATATCGCATTAGGTGAGGATAAGACGGTTATTCTCAATGGCGGTAAGCTGGTGACGAGTTTAGATGAGATCTTTTCCTCCGTGGATGCAGACGAAATCATCGAAGGTACTGATGTGGAAACCGGAGATACGGTGACCATTGCTCTTTACGGTATTAACTCGGTTGGTGTAGTGCGAGATTGCATTGTTTCTGGCATTGACTATATCAGCGGTAGCTTCGAGTTTACCGATGATGGTTGGACCATTAATGCGGTTAATTCGGCTGCTTCTCAGCTTCAAAGTGCTTTCAATAAGCCATTTAATCAAGATGGCACGCTCATCTTCTCCGGTAAGCAGGATTCTGAAAGTGGAGCCTTTGAAGTCGAGGATGCTAACCAATTGACAAGCGGCATCGTTTTGACTCAAACAACTCTTGAAGCCGGCAATCAAAACTTAACCTTTGGCGAAAGCAAGGGAATTGAATGGGAAGCGCTTGTGAATGTCCCGACGGTGGGTTTCCAAGCGATTGCCACAACCGGTGATGTAACGGTCACGGATGGTCATCACTTGTACCTCACGGGTTTTGAAGGGGATCATGGAACCGGATCGCTCTTGGTTAACAATGACGACAGTACGGTTCAGGTGACAGAAAACGGAAAGCTCACATTGGGTTTAGATGGTCATGAAACGGGCGGTTCGCTTGCTATGGTTCTAGCTAATAATGGCCACGTCGAAGTGGCTCAAAACGGCACGTTCTCTATCGGTGCTTTAATGGTGATCGACGATTCCACCCTCACGGTGGCCAATGACGGTACGTTGACGGTTCAACGTTTCCAAGACAGCGCAACATCCAAGACCACGATTGATGGAACGCTAAATATCGGTTCGGGGGCAACCGTCGAGGGCCAAATGATCAATCGCGGTGTCGTTTCAATTGAAGGGGCTGCAACGTTTGCAGACCTGAATAATAGTGGCGTAGTTGAAGCGGTGACTGTAGGTGTGGGTGCGGAAGAGGCCCGAGGGATCCTTCAAAACCAAAGCGGTGCTGAGTTGACGGCCACAGACGGTGCGACACTGTGGTTGACCGGTGAAAATACGAATGCGGGCAATATGAGCGCTGAGCAGGTTGTCATCGATCTTGGTGCGGATGCGGTTTTCACTAACAGCGGAACCATCAAAAGTAGTGGCGAAATCGGCTTCATTAATTTGACCGGCGAAGAAGGAGGCAAGTTTGTCAATGCTGGTTCATTAGAAACCTCTGTGCTCAATATCACCGGATTGAATTTTGAAACGACCTCCCAAGTCGTAACAGAATCCCTTTCGTTGACGGATACCACTTTTACCGTGTCAGAGACCGCTTCGGTCACTGTGCAAGCCCTTGACTTGGAGTCTGTCACCATTGTCAATGACGGTACACTGACCATCTCAGGTGCTAATGAAGCACTGACGCTCACAAACAGTACGCTCACGAATAACGGCGAACTTTCAGCTTCGACGATCACGCTGGATGAGTCAGCCAAAGTGACCAGCAATGGTCAATTCGCCGTGACCGATTTGACGTTGGGCTCTTCCAGCGCCATCGCTCAAAGCGACGCGGGTACGCTTAAGGTTCAAAATCTGACGATTACCGGCAACACCTTTGATTTAGGTTCCGGTACCTGGATGATCGGAAGCGAGTCCGGCATCAAGTTTGTGGATAAAGAAGGTCAAACGCAAGCCGGTGTGATCAACGTGACAAGCGGTAAGGAATTCGTGACCGCGAATGCGGACGTGAACAACACGATCTATCAGGTCACGAAGAGCCTCACGTTCGGCACGCAAGCCGGTCTGGCTGAACAACTCGGTATCAAGGATGCGAACGGTATCCTCACCGTGGATAAGGGGGTCGAAATTGGCACGGGTGGTGAAATTCATTTGGGCGAAGCCGCTCAGATAGCGTCCACTCGAACGGTTAACGCTTTTACGGCCGCGGCGGATTCCGTCACGGTCTTCACCGGTAACGCCTTTGGAGCCGATGGTTCTGAGGCCGGAATCTTGGCCGGCGTGGAAGGCTTGAGTGCCGTGATTGACAAGGATGCCAAGGCGCTTTTGACCGGCATTGAACAATCCGGTGAGTACACGTTGATTGACGGCTTTGATCTTTCGGCCAACTTGGACGAAAACGGTCAATGGATTGGCGGTTGGACGGGCGAAAACGGTCAATACGTCAATGTGAACAATGGTTCCGACCTTGAATGGAAGGTTGATGTGGCCTACGAAGATAACGCCATTGTTGCCGACGTGGTGGCCGCGGATGTTCGTAGCGTTTACAACTTTGCAACGCCTAATATCGCCAATGCGGCATTGTCCTCCAAGGCGGATGCCACCAAGGGTGCTGATGTGAGCTTCATGCAGGCGGTGATCAACAACAAGGCGCTCGATGTCGCTCAGACCGAACGCATTGTGAATTCCGTCACGCAAATCGCCGCAGCACTCGGAACGACAGCTAACGTCTTGTCGGATACCACGGGTTTGATGGATACTGTTGAATCCCGCACGGGGTTTTTGACGGATGCTACGGACACCGGTCTTTGGGTTCACGCCGAAGGCGGTAAGTACAGCATGGACGGCTTAAAGCTTGCCGGTGGTTTGGATGCGGGTTATGACACCAAGACTTATGGTGTGACCTTCGGTGCGGACGGTTTGGTAACACCGGCACTTCGCGTGGGTGCGGCCTTCTCCTACTTGAAAGGCTCGGCTGACGCTGAAGGCGATGTTCTCTCGGGCACCAACGAATATGACACCTATGGCTTGCAAGCCTACGCGAGCTACGGTGTGAGCGACTCGATGAGTGTTTCCGGTGAAATCGGTTGGTTCCGCTCTTCAAGTGAACTTTCTCAATCCATCGCCTTTGCTGATGTCCGCCAAGCGAAGGCCGATGTCGATACCGATGCGATCACTTTGGGTGTGCGCGGTGAATGGTGCTTTGATGTGAAGGGCGTGACGGTTGTTCCGCACGTGGGCTTACGCGGCGTTTTCATGATGAATGACGCCTACACCACGACGATTGACGGCAAGGACGCTTTCCGCAACGATCAGGACAACACCTTCACGATGCAAGTGCCGGTCGGTGTGACGTTTGAAAAGGCCTTCGAAACCGCGTCCGGTTGGATAGTGGTGCCGACGGCTGACGTGACGGTTGCCGCACAATTTGGCGACACGGACTATGACACGAAGGTGACTGGCATCGGAACGGGTGTTTCTGAAACCGTGAACGCCGATATGGCGGGCGATGTCTTAGGTCGAGTGGCCTTTGGTGTGAAAGCCGGTAACGGTGCTTCCACCATCGGGGCCTATTATGGCTTTACCGCCGGTGACGCCGGTCGTCAGGACCACGCCTTTAAGGTTGAAATGCGATATGCATTTTAATAATGAAACTTAAGCAAGAGCTTATTCCCTGATTCTTTTGCGAATCCGTTAAACTATGCGAAGTTTGGTGGAGAAAACGTTTATGTCAGATTTTGAAATTGTTCCAGCGACGGAAAAAGATTGCGGACTCATTTTGGGATTTATTCGCAAGCTTGCGCAATACGAAAAGCTACTTCATGAGGTGGTTGGCACTGAAGAGGACGTCAAGCGTGAGCTCTTTGGTGAGGATGCCGTTGCGCATTGCGTGATTGGATACCACGAAGGTAAGCCTGTGGCATTTGCCTTATATTTCTTTAATTTCTCCACTTTCATGACCCGTAAGGGCTTGTACTTGGAAGACATTTTCGTGGAACCTGAGTACCGAGGTCGGGGATTCGGCAAACAACTGATGCATTATCTCGCCCGTGTTGCAAAGGACAAAGGCTGCGCTCGCTTTGAGTGGGTGGTTTTGGAGTGGAATACCCCGGCGATCGGTTTTTATGAGAAAATCGGTGCCAAATTAATGACCGATTGGCGGTTATGCCGTTTGACAGGACAAGCATTGGCTGATTTTGCCGGTGAGCAATAGGAACTAAAAATGGCCTCACAAGTCTTGGCGCGCAAGTGGCGCCCTCGCGATTTTGAACATGTGGTCGGGCAGGAACCCGTTGTGCAGGCGCTCACGCATGCCTTGAGGGAAAATCGTCTGCATCATGCCTATCTTTTTACCGGAACGCGTGGCGTTGGTAAAACGACGCTCTCTCGCATTTTGGCTAAAAGCCTTAATTGTGTGGGGCCGGATGGCAAAGGCGGCGTGACCGATCATCCGTGTGGGGTTTGTGAGGCGTGTCGGGCAATCGATGAAGGGCGCTTCGTCGACTATATCGAAATGGACGCTGCAAGCAATCGCTCTGTCGAAGAGATGACGGCGCTTTTGGAGCAGGCGATGTATGCGCCCACCAACGCCCGCTACAAGGTCTACATGATCGACGAAGTGCATCAGCTCACCTCGCATGCGTTTAATGCCATGTTAAAGACGCTCGAAGAGCCGCCCGAATACGTCAAGTTCATTTTGGCGACGACCGATCCTCAGAAAGTGCCTGTGACGGTTTTATCTCGCTGCCTTCAATTTAACCTACGCAATGTGACGCCGCAGATTGTGGCAGAGCACATGACTCATATCCTCAAAGAAGAGCACATTGAAGCGGAAGCCGCAGCGCTAAAGCTTTTGGGAGTCGGCGCTAGGGGCTCGATGCGTGACGGCTTAAGCCTTTTGGATCAGGCGATCGCTTTTGCCGGAGACGGTCCGGTCACCCTTGAGAGCGTTCGTGAGATGCTTGGCATGATGGATAGCGATGTTCTCGTGAAGCTTCTGGAATACCTGGCTGAGGGTAATGCTCACGAAATGATGAAAATCGCCTCCGACATGTCGCTTCGAAGCCTCTCTTTTTCACAGGCCATTCGCGATATGGCGGGCATTTTGCAGCGCGTTGCTTTAGCCCAGTTTGATGCGGCAAGTATCCCCGCGGATGATTTGGATCGGGAGTCCATTTTTAAACTCGCCGGTCTTTTCTCTCCACAAGAAATTCAGCTTTACTATCAGATTGCGTTACACGCTCGCGCGGACATGAGCTTGGCGCCTGATGAGTACGCGGGCTTTACGATGGCACTCATGCGTATGCTCGCCTTTAAACCGGCCGGAACCGGAAACGGATTTAGTGCGCCTCGCTTTGCACCGACTAAGCCCGAAACGCCTGTTGAGGCGAATTCTGTAAAGAGTGCCTTAGTGACGTCAGCGCCAGCCGTTTCAGACAAAGCGCCCGAACCGGCTCAGGCTGTTAAGGCAGATGAGGGCGTCGTCTCGCAAGCCCATCGCGAAGACAAGACGATTGAGAAAAAGGTTGATGAACCGGCCCCTTGGGAGGACGTGCCGGGGGAGTCTGAAGCGGAAAGTCGCGTCAATGCCGCTCCAATAAAAGAGACGCCGATTGATTTACCACCCGTTGAACAAAAGACTGAAGAGTCTCGTTTAGAAAGTCAAAAGGTCGGTAATGGGGCTCAGACCGTCGAAGAGGTCGACGATGAAGAGGACGATGAGCCTTATGTTGCGCCAGCGGATGATTATCTTGATGCCATGGGGGAGTCTATTGACGAATTTGACCCCGGTTATCAGTTTGAAGATACCACAGCAGCCTTTCAGGCAGATACATCATCCCCTCAAACAATCACCGACGATGTCCCGGCTGACCCTATCGAGGATTTATATGATTACGACACGGGTGAAGAAAAATTACCTGACTTTACCCCGACGGGAAAATTGTGGTTTGAAAAACTGCGCTATACCTATCCGGCCACTTTCGCACGAGATATTTTGGAGCGAAGCGAATGCGTGAGCATCAAAGGCAATGTCATTACCTTACGCTTGGATCCGGTTTATCAACGGCGTGTGGAAAGTGAGCGGGCAATGCTACAGGTGCAGCGCATCGTCGATCCCCTTTTCGGTCAACGAATGCAGTTTGAATTCATTTTCGAAGAACCGAAATCGAGAACCATTTTTCAGGAAAAACGTCGATTGGCTCAGGAAGCGGAGAAAAAGGCTAAACAAAATGCGCCGAAATATGAGACGATTGACGATCCGAATGAGCTTAAACAAAGCGTCGCGCGGCTAAAGGACACGCCGCTCGCGCATATGTTGGCCAGACGTTTTAACGCGACCCTTGACCGCAAGTCAGTGGTTCGCCGAGTGAAATAGATTTTTTTAAGAAAGGAACGCAATATGCGAGGAAACATGGGAGCGCTTTTAAAGCAAGCGCAACGAGTTCAGGAAAACATCAAGCGCTTGCAGCATGAGCTCGAGCATTTGGAAGTTTCGGGTGCCGCAAGCGGCAATTTGGTTGAAGTGACCATGACTTGCAAGCACGAACTTAAAAACATCAAGATCGATCCGAGCCTTTTGGAAGAAGATGTCGACATGGTCGAAGACATGGTCTTTATGGCCGTGAAAGACTGCTTGGATAAAATCGAAGCGACAACGAAAGAAAAAATGGCCAAGGCAACGGCCGGTATGCCCTTGCCTCCGGGAATGGGCTTTTAATGTATGACACCCAGTCCAAGCATTGACGAACTCATTGATGCGCTTAAGAAGCTGCCGGGCCTTGGGCCTCGGTCGGCTTCCCGCATCGCTTATCAGCTCTTAAGTGAGGACAGAGCGCAGGCGCTTCACTTGGCGCATGTGCTCGAGGGGGCTGTCAAAAAAGTTCGTCACTGCTTGTTATGCAATACACTCACCGATACCGAGTTATGCCCCATTTGTTCGGACAAGCGTCGTGATCGAACTAAACTTTGCGTCGTGGAAAGCCCCGCCGATCAACGCGTCATTGAGGAGACGTTGGCTTACGACGGGCTTTATTTCGTTCTCATGGGGTTGATTTCGCCTGTCGAAGGGATTGGGGCGAGTGAATTGCATTTGGATCGGTTAATTGAGCGTGTCGAAGGCGACTTAACACTAAAAGAAGTCCTGATTGCCACGCCCTTTACCCCTCAGGGGGATGCGACGGCCCATTTTATTGCGAAGGCGCTATCTTCAAAGCCTGATAATCTTCGAATTTCACGTTTGGCTCGTGGAATTCCCGCCGGTGTGGAGTTGGAGTATACCGATGCCAATACCATTGCCAGCGCCATTTTTGCTAGAAAAAGTTAGTTAAGTGAAGGAGTTTTGCTATGGCCACTGAAACGATTAAAGCGGCACTGATGGAAGCTCAAATGGCACTTGAAGCGCTCATTGCCAACGATGAGGCCATTGCCGCCGTTGACTGCGCTTCCAAAGCGATGGCTCAAGCCATCTCAAGCGGCCACAAAATTCTTTCTTGCGGTAACGGTGGTTCGCTTTGCGACTCGATGCATTTCGCTGAAGAAATGACTGGTCGCTTTCGTCAGGATCGCCCGGGATTTGCGGCCATTGCGATTGCCGATGCGTCTCACATGAGTTGTGTCGGCAATGATTATGGTTACGAAGAAGTTTTTGCCCGATATGTTTCTGCCGTTGGACAAAAGGGGGACGTGCTTTTAGCGATCACCACTTCGGGTACATCGAAAAATGTGTTAAAAGCGGTCGCTGCAGCAAAAGAAAAAGGCATGATCGTGGTGGGACTGACCGGTAAGCAGGAAAGCCCCCTTGCAAAAGAGGCCGATATTGCTATTGTGACGCCTGCCGGTCGTTGGGCCGATCGTGTCCAGGAATTGCACATCAAGTGCATCCACATCATGATTGAGCAGGTTGAACGTATTTTGGCGCCTGAAAATTATTAAACCCAAATTTTCCATTAGACCTTAAAGGGACTTTTGAAGTATCATTTTCCTAATGG
>URFF01000064.1 GCA_900546995.1 uncultured Sutterella sp. | reverse complement strand
GGGGGGGTATTCTTTGAGCCGATCTGTAAAACGAAAACGATAAGTTGCAGATCGCGTTTCTTTATTTCGAAAGAGGAAATAAACCGATGAATAAAACATTCAAAACCATTTGGAACGATGCACGTCATTGCTACATCGTTGCCAATGAGGCTCAAAAGTCTCACGGGAAACCCTCCAAATCCGCCGTTGCTTTAGCTGTTGCTGCAACGGCTGTTTTGACGATGGGTGCTGCTCAGGCTGCCTACATTGACCCGGGTTTGGTTGCAACCAGCTCGCAAAACTACGATCAAGCGGTTAAATCTTGGGAAACCGCAGAATATAAAGCCGATTGGGGCTTGGAAGCTATGAATGCCTCTAAGGCTTATGCTCTTGGCTACCATGGTCAAGGTGTTGCAGTTGCTGTGATGGACTCTGGTGCGTTATTGCAAGGTCACCCGGACTTGGCCGGTGATCGTTTCCATGCTTCTCACGCACAAGGTGAATATAGTGGCACGGGTGTTCGTTACCCGCAGGGTGCTCTTGAGCAATTCGACGAAGACTATGAAGCTGGTGAAAGCTTCAACATTACCGGTGACTGGGTTTTAAATACCAATGACTCCCACGGCACACACGTAACTGGTACGGTCGGTGGCAATCGTGATGGCGTTGAATTCCACGGTGTGGCTTGGGGTTCTGATGTTTGGGTTGGTAACACCGGTGGTACGGACGATAGCAACTACGGTCCGTTCTTGGATTACGGTTATTTCCGCACGGCCTGGGGTAATTTGGCTAACGACTTGATCGCAGCCAACGGCGCCGATCGTGGTGGTGTCATCAATAACTCCTTCGGGACAAACACTCGCGTAGTTGATCCAGATGGTGGCAAGAAGGATGAAAATGGTTACTCAGTAACCAGTGTTCCTGGTAAAGATGGCGGCTCTACGGATGTTCATTTCAAAACGAACACTATTGCTGAAACTGAATACGAATATTTCCTCTTCCGTAACAACAAGAACTACCAAGAAACTGCCAATGAAAATGGCTGGGGTTCTTTCGTTGATGCCGCATGGGAAGCTGTGAAGGGAACCAATGTGGTTCAAGTTTTCACGACGGGTAATCGCGACTTGGTTCATCCGTTCTATCGTCCTTTGTACCCGTACTTCAACCCGGAAGCTGAACAAAACTGGATTGCTGTTGCCGGTTTAGAAAAAGATAACGGTAGTGGTGCTGACGCTCATTACAGCATTATCGAAACCTTTAACGAAGCTGGTAACGCCAAGTGGTGGACGGTTGTGGCTCCTGGTGACAACATCTATTCTTCCGCCGTGGTGGAAGGCAGTTACGTTGAACCGGGTAAGGGCGAAGGTGAAGGCAAAGAACTGGGTGACTACACCTATGCCTCCTGGGGTGGTACGTCTATGGCAGCCCCGCACGTCACGGGCGCTATGGGTGTCTTGATGTCTCGTTATCAAGACATGAACGCCATTCAGGTTCGTTCCATCTTATTCACGACCGCTAATCATTACAACCCTGACGGTACCGTGTTTGGTGACGTCAATGGTGACAAAATCGAGCAGGCTGACGAAGATTGGTGGAAGGCCGAAGATGGTCAAGTTGACGACCGCTATGGTTGGGGTGCCCCTGACCTTGAAAAAGGTATGTACGGTCCTGGCCAGTTCTTAGGTAAGTTCGAATACAACATGGCTAAGACTTCTTTGGACGTGTGGTCCAACGATATTTCTCAAGTCGCCATGGATCAACGTTATCAAGAAGACCAAGCTTGGCTCAAGGCTGCCAAGGCATGGCTTGAAAAGCCCACGCTTGAATTGACTGAAGAACAAAAGAAAGTTCTTGGTGATTGGACCGAATTGGCTTCCGATGACGGTAAATACCTTGACCATGAAGATGACATCGTCGGACTTGAAGCAGACGAAGAAAAGATCAGCATGGAAGATGCGATCGCTTGGCGTACGGAATACTTCAAGAAGCGTATTGCCGCTATTGAAGCCCGCCAATATGACGGTGAGCTCGTTAAGAAAGGTGCCGGTACCTTGGTCATGACCGGTAACAACACCTATCGTGGTGGTACGACGGTTGAAGAAGGGACTTTGTTAGGCTTTAACGACTCCTTCGGTGTGACCGAAACCAGTGAAAAAGCTACAGCAAATGGTAAGGTGACCGTTAAGGGCGGCGTTTTTGGTGTCATGAATGCCTATAACGACAACTTCACGATGAAGGGTGAACTCACGGATAAGAATTCTGAGCACTCGGTTGACGTGACCGTTAAGGCCGGTGGCGCTTACGGTGTTGTCGTTGGTCAAGATGTCGAAATCGGTGAATTGACCCTTGAAAAGGGCGCTGCGATTACCGGTGTTTCTGTTGATACCGGTGTTTTGACTCAAGCGTTCAAGGGCTACGAGCAAACCGGTTCTGTGACGGCAGAAAAAGTCACCGGCGCTAAAGAAGCGGTTGAAGTGGCTGGTACGGACTATGCCTTCTTCGATGTCGAAGCGAGCTTTGATGAAGAAACCGGTAAATTGACGGCTACGATGTCTCGTGATCAAAGTGCCACGATGGCATCCTTTGCCAATACGGCAGCCGGTGCCGCCATTGGTGACGTCATTGAATCCGCAACCGATAGCGAAATCTTTGCGGCTATGGTTGGCGGAACGAAGGCACAAGTTCGCGACACGATGGATAGCTTAGGTAGTGACATTTATCTCTCTACCCAAAATGCTTCGATTGTGAACGCCTTAAGCGTTGCCCGTGCAGTGAAGGATCAAGCAATCGGTATCGGCGAAGGCCGTAAGGTTGAAATGCAAGACGGTACAGCACGCTTGTGGGCAACCGGCATCGGTTCTTGGAGTGATGTTGACTACGGTTCGAGCATGGACGTCGATACGTATGCGGGCTTCATCGGCGGTGAAGTTGATGTCTTAGACAACACGAAGATCGGTGCTTTCTTCGGTTATGGCACGACGGACTTCGACACTGACCGTCACGGTAAGATCGAAAGTGATGATTTGCACTTCGGTATTTATGGTGAAACGGTCTTTGATGCCGCTAACGTGACTTACGGTATCGTTCACACGAACCAAGACCGCGACGCAAGCCGTACGTTTAACTTGATGGGCCAAATTGCCGGAGCCTCTACCAGCTACGATGCCAACATCACGCAAGTGTTTGCTGAAGCTGCATTTACCGGCTTTAACACGGACGCTTACGCAGTTGAACCGTACTTTGGTTTAAGTTACATGCATGTCAAGAACGACGGCGTGGAACAACAAGTCAGTGGCATGAGCTTCGATACGGAAGTTGATGATGCTAACCTTGCTGTGACAACGTTGGGTGTTCGCGGTGCTATTCCGTTTGCTTTGGGTAGCGTCGGTATGCAAGTTAAGGGTGACGTGGCTTGGAACCACTTCTTTGGCGATAACGAAGCAGAAGCCACGATGCGTGTAGCCGATGCCGGTTTTGCCAAGATCAAGGGTGAAAAGCTTGACAACATGGCCACCGTTGGCTTGGGTGTTGAAGCTCAGTTGACGAAGGAAGCAACGTTAGGCTTCTCTTACACCGGTGCGTTTGATGGTGACATCACTTCACACGGTATCGGTGCAAACTTGCGCGTGAACTTCTAATACAAGAAGTCAAAGGGCAGAAAAATTACTTCTGCCCACTTAAAAATTTTCCCCTGAATGCTGGAGACGGTGTTCAGGGGATTTTTAAATCAGCACTCTTTCCAAGCTGTAAACGAACGCTTTTGGGCGTTAAAGACTAAAACCAATCGTTTTAAATCCTGTTGATCGGTCGTTATGCCATAGTGGCGGCTATGAACTTGTTCAATGCCTTCTCTTAACAGACGATTGACTTCGGATTCTGTTGACGCATATTTGAATTCCAATACCCAATGACAGTTGCCTGCGCAAACTTCCATATCGCTACGACCAAGAGCCGAATGCACTTCGACTTGAGGAATCATGGCTGCTCCAATTAGAAGCACTTGAATATAGGCTCGGAGACTTGCTTCATCAACAATGGGATATTTGACGTAGTCAATGGCATTAACGACACCATTGAATTGTTCTACCAATTCATCTGATGTCCCCTTTGCTAAAACATGCGTAATCAATGTGGAACCCGGCTGACGAAGTCGTTTGCCAGACAACAACTCATCGGCGTAAAGCTGAGCCATGGATACTGCCACTTCAAGATTGGGATACCCCAAAATGGCGTATTGATCAGTCGTTGTTTCTTTAATGGTTAAGTAACCGGCTTGGGTGAGTAACGCTTCTAAACCGATGTCATCATATTGTCTAGCGGCGGATAATTCTGAAAGCCGAACTTCCTTGGTTTCAGAGTAACTGATCGGTTTTGCAAGGGTGTGGCTCGCTAGATATTTCATTAGAGCAGCAGGTTGTCCACCGCTTGCATACCAATAGTTTTGAAAGCCACGTTCGGGTCGATTAAAGAAATTCAGTACTGACCATGGGCAGTAGACGTGTGATTGGGCATTTTCATCAAAGCAAAATCCGTCATAATTTTGTTGAAGTCTTTCTATGACAGAAGATCCCGATAAGTTCAAAGCTTGAGCAGCTCGATCCAGGTAGTCCTTAAAATAATATTGAATTTCTTTTTGTGTATAACCGATGAGCGAGCCTTACAACGGATCCATGGAAATATCTTGTAAGTTGTTGAATGCGGAGAAGATACTGGTACTGCTGATTTTTGTAATACCAGTCATAAAGAAAAAGCGGATCTTCCCTTCGTATTCTTTAATGGCTGCATAAAAGTCACTCAGGAGATTGCGGATTTCCTCAAAGGCTGTTTTATCATCAAGATTGGCCGTTAGGGGAGCGTCGTATTCGTCAATTAAAATAACTAAAGCGCTTGATGACAGAGAATTAAGCCACATCTTGAATTGGTCAAGGAAGACGATCGGCTTCTTTGGCTCATAGCGGAATCCAACCTTGGTAAAAGAGGCAAGAATAAAGCTCATAAAAGCCACTTCAAATTGCTCTGACGATTTGAATGTTTTCAATCCCGAAAAATCCAAGCGAACGACAGGATAGGTTCGGTCAGTCCAAAGCGTCTCAATGGCTAATCCATGGAAGTCTTTTAATCCGTTTTCAAACAATGATTCAAATGTGGAGATCAGCAACGACTTGCCAAAACGACGTGGGCGAATCAACAACGCTTTCGTATCAAAACGTGTCAGCTGATAAATCCAATCGGTTTTATCAACGTAGATTTCGTTTTTGGCTCGAAGCGTACTAAATGACGATCGTCCCAAAGGGAGCGGTTGCATAAAATGTTCCTATGAGTCTATAGCATTGAGTATCTTATCAACATTGAGTTATTCGTAGTTTTGATTTTTTAAGAGTAATGATGTCGGGTGAGTGCGTAACCGACGTAAGCTATTCCAAGAAAAAACGACGGAATCACTGTCGGTGTGATCCAAAGCGGAATCAAACTCACTAAAAAGAGCCCTTCAATTGCAATTGTTAATGCAGCACAGGCAATGCGGAATCGGTAGGGATCCGGAGGATTGAGTTCTCGACCTTTAACTTTTCGTTCAACTAACCCGTCAATAATTGCCGCAATGAAAAAGGGGAGTAACAGAGCGAAGAGAAGCACTGTCACAATAAGCCGCCCAAGACTTAAAACGAGTAAAGCAAAAAGCGCCTGAAAGTACGGTTTTTCAGTTACTCGTTGGGTGGCTAAACGAAAATCTTCTTCCCCCAAGCTTCGTGTATAGGGAATATTGGATTGTTCATCTTTTAGAAAGGAAACATTAAATGCAATGAGCTGAATGGCTCGCAGTTGTTCATCAACGACTTCAAC
The DNA here is from genome assembly GCA_900546995.1 of uncultured Sutterella sp. GTDB lineage: Bacteria > Pseudomonadota > Gammaproteobacteria > Burkholderiales > Burkholderiaceae_F > Aphodousia. The sequence continues at coordinate 4,832 of URFF01000064.1, read as the reverse complement.
CAAATCCACTCCAAGATGCTTTTCTTGCCACAGGCGTTCCTGTTGAATGAGTTGTCGAATGGTTGCTTCGTTTTTAGCACCCGGCCACCAAATTAGAGACGCTGATAATCCGAAAATAAAAATAAGCCAAAGGTTTTTTGTCATGAGGGCATCCTTTTAACCAAAATCGGACATCGGGTTTTATAGATGTAGCCCGCCGAGACCTGAACAATCGCTTCACAATTGGGGAGTTTTCCAAGAAATGCGGCGGGAAAAATGGGCTCCATGGTGGAATCCACTTGATGAGAGGAACCGGCGTTGTAGTTAGGTGTTAAAGAGTCTGGTAAACGAGCAGAAAAGCTTCTACTTTGATTGGTGATATAGGTATTGCCGAGCGTCTCAACGACAAAATTTTGTGTCATTTGATCTTTCGTTCGAAGGGCAATGAGGTTATTGAGATTGGCTAAAACAACGTGAGCGGCTTCCACACTACCCATGCGGTGAGCAAGGTCGGCAATTGTTTGCATGGCGCACGTTGTTTGAATACCGGATTCTGCCCCTTTATTGAGAATTTCAATTAAAGGGACATTGATGACATTGGCGATTTCATCGACAAAAAGGCTGATGCGTGGCGCTTTGCCACCGGAAAGTCCCAAGTTGTATCGACGCCCGGCGATGTTGGCGAGATCCGCAAGCCAAATACCGGCAAGCGTTGACGCCACCGTGGGGTTGGGCATGGCGTCCAACCCGATATAAAGCACGTGACCGTCGTTGATTACTTTTTCCAAGTTCATCACGGGGCGCGTGTCATGAATATCAGTCACCGTGGGCGATAAACTGTCAGCCAGTTTTCCCGTGGTGAGCATTGAAAGAATCGGTAAAAGGGAGGCGGTGATTTTCGAGTAATGTTCTCGATTGTGTCGGAAAACTTCAACCAAACCATCAATGGCGGGATCTTTTTCACTTTCAGTGAGTTCCATTTCGTACCATGCCACAAGCGCCATTAAACGTTCCGATAAAGTTGGTAATGGCGGGCGCCCCGCAAGTTTCGCTAACTCCGGAATGCGTTTCGTCAAATCGGGCTCAGCATAACGTTCGGCATGACGCACTAAAAGCGACTCCAAAAGATCGTAGATGCCTAAACGAACGTATCGGGCAATAAGGGGTAGTGTGGGACGGATATTAAGTGCAATCAACCCTTGCGCGATGGCGTTCACGGCCATCCAAGCGAAATTGGCAAAGCTTTCATCCATATTGGGTGGAAAAGCCTGTTGAATTCGGGAAGCGATTTCCGTGGCATTGGTAAAGCTATGCATGGGATCGAGCCGAATGCCGGTATCGGGAAAGGCCGGGTGAAAGGTCAAGGGTTCATCTCGACCTGAAGCCATACAGGCATGATAAATCGTGTCTTTAAGGCGAGATGAGTGTTTGGGGTCAATGACAATCACCACATCGCCTCGGGCGATGGATTGAGAAACCAAGTGACTTAAATAAACGCCTTTACCGGCTTGTGTGGTTCCGCAAAGACATAAGCCACCTTCAAAATTTTTAATCGGTCGAAAAATGGGTTCATCGGTATCTGAAACGCCATGAATAATCGGAAGACCCGCCGCTTCATCGGGCAATGCCGGATGGGTGAGAAAGAATCGTGTGAGCCACTTCGGTAACTGTAGTCGACTCCAATCCCATTTGGTGAGTTCATAAAGTTTTTGAGAGTGTTCCGGCCACCAGCGGAAACCGATCCCGAGCCACAAATCACTCTCGTGACCCTTCATGAGAGTGGCCAAATGCTCAAACGTCATAAAGGTTTGTGTGCAGCCGGAAAGGACTGCTCTGGCTGCCAAGACATTGATGAAGCCTCGGATGCGTGTCATGAGCTTATAAGTGATGACAGTCCAAAAGAGACTGCACCAGGCAAGCGGCAATTCATCTGAAAAATAAAGGTGAAATGTCCAAAATAGTGCAACGACCCAAGCGGTGATTGCAAACCCTTCATAGGCTGGACGCCAGGCATTGACTCGATGAAAGGACTCGTCAAATTGATCGTCGGTCATTCGTCACTTTCCAAGTTAAGGGATAGCTGTGGATTGTCGGTTGTGTGTTCATCCTCAAATCGCATGGGTTGAGGATCACGGTGAAAGCAGGCTTTAAAGGTTTCAGAAAAATCGTTTTCCTGTCTTTCAGTTCCATTGAGAAAAACCGATGCAATGTAGCAGGGCTTTAAGATGACACCACGAATTGTGGAGCCATCTGTGGGGTGATGTTCAACAAAACGAGGTTCCCCTTTGGAGGTGCTTTCAATCAGAGATTCACTATGCAATTGCATGATGAGTAAATTAAAAGAAAGATTGCTAATCCCTGTTAAAAGCGGTTCTATAACGAGCAGCCCTTCATCGATCAAATGTTTTTGAATGAGGATGGGATTGGTTGTTAACCGTTCAAAAAGGACATCGAGTGCGTTTTGCAGTTCCGGCGTGAGTTTCTTTTTGCAATGGAATTGATAGGTTCGTTTGGGTGTCGCTTGCAGTTCACCGGGTGCATCTGTTCTAAACGCATCATCCAATGTTTCAAGCATTTGGCGATTAAGTTCTGAAAGTGCCGTTTCCTGAGTGAAGGATAGATCAGTGATTTCAAAAGACCGTTTGGGGATTTTGGTTAAAAGAATCTTTTCATGTGTGGCAAAAAGTTTGTGATTAAGTTTAATGGCCTGACGGGGTTTGGCATTTGGCGTCACCGCAATTAATAGCACCGCTTGATTGCGGTGTGAGGGTTCAGTGATTCTTTCTTTTAAAAAGAGTCCGGCCCAAAGATCTGGATCGTTAGGTAGCCCCGTTAAACCTCGTTGTGCTAGATCATTGATAAGAATGGGGCACACATCGGGCCAAAATAAAAAGAGACCGTCGGAGCCTAGACGCAAGGGGCTATCTTTGCTGTTCACATCCCAATCGTAAACAATGCGGGCTCGCAAAAGTCGAATGAGCGTTTCTTCCCAACCTAAAGGAGCGAGAGTTTCGCCTAATTGAGCGCCCAATTTTTCCCGCTCCAGCTGAGAGGCTCGATAAATGCCGAGCTCTTTGGCTCTTAAAAGACTGGAGTCCGATCGGGTGCTATGCGTTTGAGTAAGCGACTGCATGAGTTCCATTAAGGGGAAAAGACCGGCTTCACCAAGCCAAGTAAGCATCTCGCTTGTGAGTACGGATCGAGCCAAAAATAAATTGAGTGCAGAATGACCTTCAGAACGATCAATCGTTGCTTTCCAAGTAAGCTTTGGAGTCGGTGCGAGATTGCCTGAGGCTGATTCAATGACCTCTTTTGCCCATTGATAGTAAGGGGTAGCAAGCGGATTAAATGGCGTGTGTCTAACAAAGGTTTCTTCATCGATTTCAAAAAAGGGGCGATATCCTTTATTAGCCGGTTGAATCTCCATGCGATAAATCAATGTATGAAGAAAACTTAAAAGCGTTGCGCAAGCGGCAGCCCCTTTAAGGCGAGTTTGCAATAGGGTCTGGCTCATGATGTTACGCTCCAAGTGAACGCTTTCTTCCATGATGTCAATTGCAAAAGCGGCAGCCTGAATGCCAGCTAAAAATAAACCGTCCGTTTGACTGAAAATGCCTCGGGATTGGTAGGGCAAGCGTTGGGTCACCATCGCATATTGTTTAATTAAGGGCAACATCAAACGATCCCAGGTTGTTGCATCGGACCAGGAGAGTTTCAGGCGATGTACCGATTCATGGTGAATTGCCAAAAGCTTGTCCGGTTCAATCGGTTGAAGGCATTCAGGCCAATGGTCAAACCGGGGAGAGACTTTGACAGGCTCGGCCTTCTTATTAAAAAATGGAAATCCTTTCATCGGAAACCATCCTCACAATAGCGAATAAGGATGGGGCGTAGTGGTTCGTCATTCATGACCGCAATGTTGATGGCATGAAGGAGTTTTTTGTCTTCCGGTGTCGCCCACTTAGGAATGGTAAATTGCGCACACTTTTTAGGTGTTGGAAGGGTGGACTTTCCGTCTAAATGAAAAAGCGCCAAAAAGTTTTGCGGAAACGCTAATTCTTCCTCTTGAATGGATCGGCAGGGGGAGTTGGCAAAGTGCCCTTCATGATAAAGCCAATAAAAGAGGTTGGTGCTTAAGTGAAACTCATCGGCGAGATGGGCTTTCAACGTCGGCATGGAACGAACCATTTTGCTTGCTTGTACAAACGCCTGGATGGTTGAAAGACCGAAGTGGCGAAAATGTTTGAATAGATGCACAGCTAAAAAGAGCATGAAGCGGTGCATGGTGTTTCGCTCAAGGGCTCGGATTTGAGAGCCATCGTGCCGTCGGACTTTCACCGTGTGATTGATTTGCGAGCGCAATTGTCGAACACGCGTGCGGGTGAGCTGCAAAATGGAGGCCACAATGGCGTGCGGTAGATCTGAGTGCAAAAGGCGGTAGTAGGGCTCATCAAATTGACCGGCAGGCTTTGTGAGTGGCATGGGTTCGGGGCGACCGATGTGGGTTAGCGTTGCCGCCAACGCTAAAACCGGTGGTTTATGTTCGAGTAAAAGCGTCTGGTTAATGGGCTCCAAGCGAAACAATTGCCTCATGAAATCATGCGAGTGATTTTGTAAAAACGCATAGCTATCACAAAAAAGCCCTTGAGCGTGAGGGTAGATGTGGTTCGCTTCAAGGAAAAAGTGGGTCCAGTTGCTTTTGACGGGGCAGTGGTGTTCGGCGACACATTGGCGCAACTCGGGAGTGAGCTTAAAAAAGAGAATGGGGTACATGCCGATTGCACGGACAATGGCATCGATTTTTGATTCAATGTTGTTATAACATATTGAATTTACAAATAAATCACCCCCCC
>URFF01000063.1 GCA_900546995.1 uncultured Sutterella sp. | reverse complement strand
AGGGGAAAGCTTTGAAGGCCGTTTGCGTCGCAAGCACTTGGACCGTGATACCCCTTACAACACGTATCGTTTTGTGGGTTTACCGCCCACGCCAATCGGCAATCCCACGCAAGAAAGTATTCATGCGGTCATGCACCCGGCAAAAACCGATTACCTGTACTTCATCAACAAAGAAAACGGTGACTTGGTGGCTTCCAAAACCCTTCAGGAACACAATCGTGCCGTCAACCGTTATATCCGAAACAGAGGAAAATAATTTATGACGAGAGGTCGTTTCATTACATTTGAAGGCATTGACGGCGCCGGCAAAAGCACCCAAGTCGAGGTCATTCATCAAACCATTGCCGCTCGAGGGATTGAAGTGGTGAGAACACGCGAACCCGGAGGCACTCCCTTATCGGAAAAGATTCGTGTGTTACTTTTAACGCAATCCATGCAGCCCTCAACCGAGACGCTTTTATTTTTTGCCTCTCGTGCCGAGCATATCGCAAGTGTCATTAAGCCGGCGATCGAACGTGGCGCATGGGTTTTAAGTGACCGCTTTACCGATGCGACCTATGCGTATCAAGTCGGTGGCCGTGGTTTTCCCGCAGCGAAGGTGGAAGCATTGGAAGAGTGGACTCAGGAAGGGTTCGGACCGGATCTGACCGTCTTATTTGATATTGAGCCGGAAGTAGCCGCTCAGCGTGTCGCTCAGGCAAGAAACCTTGATCGATTTGAAAAAGAAAGCCTGGACTTTTTTACGAGAGTTCGTAACGCGTATCTTGAACGGGCTCGACGTAATCCTCAGCGTTTCCTTATCATTGACAGTATGCGTGATAAAGAAACGATTTCTGAAGAACTTCGCAGGATTTTTTCAACATGGGGTTAGCGATTTATCCATGGCAAGAAGAGCTTGCTTCACAGCTGTTAGCTGTACGGGATAATCTTCCGAACGGCTTACTCGTTTACGGTCCGAAAGGAATCGGAACGGTGGACTTGGTCATTGCTTTCGCGAAGAGTCTCTTTTGCGAGCAACCGAATGCGGATGGCACGCCTTGTGGACATTGCAAGGGTTGCCGGATGGCGGCGGCCAACACTCATCCGGATTTGCGCTATGTGTTTAGCGAAGCCGAAGCGATTCCGAGGGATATCCCTTTTGAGCCGCCTGCGAATGCGACAAAAGATCGAAAAATCTATCGCGAAATTCTCATTCATCAACCCCGGGAACTCACGGATTTTCTCAATCTTTCCGCTCACGTTGAAGGGGGAAAACGCATCATTGTGGTGTATCCGGCCGACGCGATTCGCGCTGATGCCGCCGCAACCTTTTTAAAGAGCTTGGAAGAGCCACCCGTTCGGACAACCTTCTTATTGGTCGCTGACGACATTGATCGGGTGCTTCCAACCATTCGCTCGCGCTGCCGGCTTTTGCGAGCCACGGCGCCTACGCACGACGAGGCTCTTAAGTGGCTTCAATCGCAGGGTGTGAAGGATGCGGAGGAAGCTTTGGCACGAGCCGCTGACAGGCCGTGTCTCGTAACCGATGAAATCCGTATTCGTGAAAACCGGGAACTTGACAGCAAAACTCGAGAGCAGTTATTGACACTCACTTCAATGCCCATTGAGGTGAGAGACGCTCTTTTGGAGACGCTCGCACTCGGACGAAATCTTCCCTCGACCAAATTTGCAGTCAAAGAGGGACGCACGGCACTGCCGGTTTCCGCTGTTTTACCGGTTCTTGAACGTTGGGGATACGACCTTGTCGCCGTTAAATCGGGACTGGCTCCACATTATTTCAAAGGGTACGAATCGACGCTTCAGTCTTTGACAAAAGATGTCGACTATGACCGTCTTTTTAAATGGACGGATTTCTTAAAAAGCATCCGCCGCACGGTGACTCACCCTTTAAATGCGCAACTCGTTATTGAACAGGCACTATTGCGCTACCGCAAAGTGATGAATAACGAGTCGTTCGAATAACTAAAAGGTTTTCATTTTCCGCATCGCTTTAGCCACCTCGCCCTCTTCGGGGGTGAGGTAGCGGCTGGTGGTGCCTACCGAAGCGTGACCCATCGCATTTTGCACGACGTTAACAGGCATTTGCTTTAAAGCCGTGGTTGCGAAGGTGTGTCTTAACCAGTGCGTTGAGCTTGCACGAAATTTAGCCGCATCCATCGGATGATTTTCCTCGACATGAAGTGCGCATTCTTCTAGAAAATCGAGCAGCGTGCGATATAACCCCGAGCGGCTAAGAGCGGTGACTCGTGCCTGTCCTTCTTTTAAAACCGTTTTTCTTCCGCGACCTAAAGAAGCTAAAAGGGGAGTATCGGCATCACATAAACCGATTCCAGGCAAACCGCGAAAAGCCAAATAGTGATTAATGAGTGCCATCTCCTCGTCTTGCAGCGGTAGCCGTCGAATCTTGTCGCCTTTACCGACGACTTCGATAACGGTAATGGTTTCATTATCGATACGCCGCTCGACAATCCAACCGGCGCGAGACTGCAGCATTTCGCTTGCACGTAACCCCAAGCCTTTGCCTAACATCAATATGACAGCGAGTCGGGCATGACGCTCGCTATCGTCTTGAGACTCAAAATAGTCACTGATCATTGACCACTGCTCTTCGGTGAAAGACCGATCGGCAAACTCCTTCGGAGCGCCTTCCCCTTGCAGGAACGGCACCTTGTTGGTGATTTGGTCAAAGGGGTTATAGATGATATAACCCGTTTTTTTCAGAAAGTTAAAAAGCTGCTTGATAACCGTCATCGTGAGCTTTCGAGACGCTTGCGATAGCGGCGCATTAAATGGACGCCAGTCCGGACTTTCTCTGGGGAGATTTTTAGGGCCGATCCAATCCGATTGAGGGCAGCGCCAACGTTTTTTCCATTCATTGTCATCAAGGCGCCCGAGCTGCTCAAGCCAACGCAAGTAACCCGAAGCTTCTTCCAGTCCAACAGAGCTTAAGGCGATTTCTCGCTCAACCGTGCACCATAAAAGAAATCGCTCGGCTTCTTTTCGATAAACCCCGTAGGTGTTACGGTTATTGGCTCGGGCCGCGAGCCAAGCCTTAAGCGCCCCCAAATCATCCGTGGCTTCCAAACTGCGAATATGATCGGCTGCCCGATTGGTCCCCTCACGGCCATCCAAACCCAGACCGAGTTGAATGCGTTCAAGCGGAACAATCTTCGGATTTGGTGGAGGTAGCGGTTTTTCATCCTTTTTGACGGCTTTCTTTTTACGGGTTTTCATGAGCCCTTTTTCTTCGAGCCATTTTTTCAACGCTTCCGTGTCTTCTGAGGATAACTTTAATTCGACAAGACGGTTTTCAGAGGCTGCCCGCACCAAATCACCAACCCGAATAAGTCCCAGACGAAGAGCTCGAACTGTCAATTCTGGCGTCATTAAATCCGCAATGAGTGTCTTTTTGGTGACTTCGGTCGGTTGATCAAGGAAAAAGGGCAAGGTCATTTTCAAAAATTTGCCAAATGGATTTGAATCTTTCTAAAAAGCAATGAATTCAATCGGTTAAAGATATCGACCATTTTATTAAACGGTTCATATTATAGCTTTTTTGATTGTTGCATTTGAGAGGACTCATTGCAAAATTTGGGCAATTGCAATTGAAGTTGCTACCATTCACTTTTGTGAAAATTTTGGGAAAGGCTCACGCCATGCGGCGATTTTTAATCACAGTGGTAGCGGTGATGGTAGTGATGTTTTCCGCCATGGGGGTGGAATCACTCATTATGGGTGACCATCATTCCATTTTGCGCCAAACACTATCCAGTCCGGTTAAGCGCCTGATTGATTTACCGAGAAATAACCCCAATCAGGTTGTGGTCGGAATCGATGATCAAGCCGACCCCTACCTGTTGCGAGAGCATGTCAGTAAAACCTTGGATGCGATCGACAAGAAAGCCCGTGAAGCCAATCGATTCCTAGTGATCAAAATTTTGGATCGCGAGTCCATCAAGACGAGCCTTCGTGAACATCAAATAGATTTTTTGATCAGTGATTCGGATTTTTTCGCTGAATTGGCTTTTAGCGACCAAATCAAGCCCATTGCGATGCTTTGGCGTCCCCAAGCCCGATCGCCTTCGTATTCAGCGGCGAGTACCATCGTAGTCAGAAAATCGGACACTTCCATTTACACGCTTGCTGACCTGGTTGAAGGACGTTATAAAGTTATCGCCACCTCACCATACTCATTTTCAGGTTATCAGTTAGCTCGAGATCCGTTCGTGAAAATGAATTACGCCTGGCAGCAGGCTTTTAAAAATCTGAGTTTTACTGCCGAAGGCGATCCCCTGGATGTATTGCATGCCGTGAAGTACGGTACCGCTGACGTGGGCATTGTTCCCGCCTGCTACCTTGAAGCGGCAATGAGTCGCAACCTCGCGCACTTGAGTGACTTTCGAATCATCAACCCGCAACCGACGGCTGATTTGGCTTGTCAGCATTCAACCGACGCCTTCCCGGGGATCATGGTTTCATACCGTAATGGCGTGGACTCCAACGATATTTTGGAAATGACCAATACGTTGCTCGGCCTGAAGCTTGATGGCGGCAACATTTGGAGTCTGCCGGAAAATACCCGAGAACTATACGACGTTCTTTATCGACTTCGGTTAGGACCCTATAACAACATCACCTATTCAACGGTCTATCGGATTTTGAGTGAAAATCGGATGATCTTCATCGCGGCGATTTTCCTATTGGTCGCGGGCTTTTTCTATAACCTCATTATTTCCGTTGAAGTGGCTTCGCGAACCAAGGCGCTCAAACGGGCGCTGGCTGAAACCGAACGCATTTCAAAACAGCAGGAACAGTCAAACGAATACATTTCCCGTTTGGAAAGAACCGGCATTGTCGGACAGATGTCGAGCATGATCGCTCACGAATTAAAGCAACCGCTTGCAACAGTGGCCAATTATTCCCGTGGTCTTTTGCGTCGCATTGATAAAGGCACGGCCGACAAAGAAACGATTGTCAAAATTTTGAAAGAAATCGAATATCACACTAATCGCGCGAGCGAAATCGTCGATCACGTCAGAAGTTACGCCAAAGCGCATGATATTAAGCGGGAAAAGCATGACCTTCGGGTGATTGCGGAAAATACGATCGCGACTTTTGAAAAGTCCGGTCGCACACAAGTTCCGGTTCGATTGGAGGGCGTTAAGGCCGCCTGGGTTGAAGCCGACGACTGGGAAGTGGAATTAGCGCTTTTGAATCTCTTGAAAAACTCCGCTGACGCTTTTGCCGAAGTCCATCCGGCTCGTTTCAGTGATGGCGGGCAGTGCATTCGCATCCGTATTGAAGATCATGATGACACTTGGTGGATTCGGGTGATCGATAATGCCAAATCGGTGACCAAAGAATTTACCGATCAATTCTTCCATAAACTCGAAACAACGAAAGCACAAGGCTTGGGGCTGGGGCTTTCGATCGTGAGTTCTCTTGCCGAACGGCACGCCGGTCGAGTTTGGGCTGAACCTAACGACGTTCGAGGCGTTATCGTGACCATGGAGTTACCGAAATACCACGATCCCGATGAGGTGGATGGCTCGAATCAAAAAACTAAATAGCCTTAAGTTTGGTCGATTATTTTCGAATACACATACGATAAACGCCTGAAAAGTCAGGCGTTTATCAGATAAGCTAAAGTTTTACTTTAATCATTGAAAAGTAATATCGTACTGCTCAGGACCATAGCAATTTTCGACCTCCAGCACAATCGGGCATTGAATAAATTCCTGTGTTAAGTCAAGAGCTTGTGCTTCATCTTCAAGGAACAGATCAATCACGGTTTGGCTTGCGTTGATACAAAAGCCTCGCGCTTCCGGGTACTGGCGCCATTCGCGAAGCAGCTCGCGCAAAATCTCATAGCAAACCGTGCGGGCCGTTTTGATTTCTCCACGACCACCGCAAAGCGGGCAGGGTTCGCAAAGGATATGTGACAAAGAATCCCGGGTTCTTTTCCGCGTCATTTCGACTAATCCGAGCTCGGTGAAATTGCTGATCGTCGTGTGAACCCGATCGCTTTGAACGGCTTTTTGCAATTCAGCCAACACCGCAGCGCGATGAGAGTCTTTATCCATATCGATGAAATCGATGATGATAATGCCTCCCAAATTGCGAAGGCGAAGCTGCCGCGCGATGGTTCTCGCCGCTTCCAAATTGGTCTTAAAAACGGTGTCTCCGAAATCGCGTTTACCGACAAAGCCGCCGGTGTTGACATCGATCGTGCTCATCGCCTCATTTTGATCGAAAACGAGATAGCCGCCCGATTTCAAGTCCACTCGACGGGCAAGCGCCTGCTCAATTTCCGCATCAATTCCAAAGTGTTCAAATAGGGGAATGTCACCGGTGTACTTGAAAAGCTTGTCTTGCGCCGCCGGCACAAAAGCCATGGCAAAATCGTGAAGCGACTCCATGTTTTCATCCCAGGCGTCGATTAGCACCCGCTCAGTATTTTCATTGACCATGTCACGCAAAGCCCGCTCTTCCAAATACAAATCCTGATAAAGAAGGGCAGGGGCGGCAAGCGTTTTGGCTCTGGATTCAATTTGCGGCCACAGTAGCGAAAGATACTTCATATCTGAGGTGAAGTCGCTTTCGGTCGCGCCTTCGGCGCAGGTGCGAACAATGTAGCCGCCTTTTTCGGTTGCTGGCTTCACAGACGTAATCAAGGCTTTAAGTCGTTCACGCTCCGGTTCATTTTCAATACGTTGAGAAACACCGATGTGAGGCTCTTTGGGTAAATAAACGAGTTTATGGCCGGCTAGCGATATCGTCGTTGTTAACCGAGCGCCCTTGGTTCCGATCGGATCTTTAGAGACCTGAACCATGATGGCATCACCCTCATGAAGCACATACTCAATCGGTTTATACGAACCGTCATCCTGACGGGCAGTGAAGATATCGTGTATATGCAAAAAGGCGGTTCGCTCCAGCCCAATATCCACGAATGCTGACTGCATGCCGGGAAGCACCCTTGCTACCTTACCTTTGTAGACATTGCCCACCAAGCCCCGTTGGGCTCGACGCTCGATATGCAGGTCTTCCAAAATCCCGTTAACCATCAATGCGACTCGGGTTTCCTGCGCCGAGCAGTGAATCAATAATTCTTCTCGAAGCATTCTTTTTCAATCCAAAATAGTCTGAGTCGAATTGTAGCCGAGGTTTTTCTTAAACACATGTCCAAAGAAAGAACAATTTAACTTCGATAAGCCCCTGATTGAAAGCCTGATTTGGTAAAATGCAGCCGATTTCAAATTCTTTTTTCGGGATAAACCATGAGTGAATTGCAGACATCGGCATTGGCGGCTCAAAACGCCTGTCAAAGCCTTGGGTTTTACTTCTGTGCCGCAGACGGCAACGATGAAATTTTGCCCAACTACACCGTGGACTTAACAGATGACCATGCGGTCGCTTTTTTACGGCGCTTATTGACCGCAGACGTTAAAGAACTTCCCACCGGGGGCGTCACACAATCCTTTGTTTTAAATGCCTTAGGTTTGGTCACGGATTTTGTCACCGTCGCTCATCTTGAAGAAAAACACTATCGTGTGATCTTTCAGTCCATCGATACCTTAGCCTGGATGCACCAGGTCGCTAAGGCCTTTGATGTGGACTTCATTGAGCCCAAGGTCAACTCGGTCGTCGTTTTCGGTCAAAAACGAAATGAACGTTTCCCCATCAGCAAAAACCATTGTGCTCAATTTCATTATCAAGGGGAAAAATTCTTGGTGCTTGCACTCGAAAATCGCTTGATTATTCAAGGTTCTGCTGATGCGATGAATGCGCTCAAAGCAATCGACGCGGTCACGCTTGACGCGATGTCAGCCAACACGCTTTTGATTTTGGCCGATGAACCGCATGCGATGGATTGGATGACTGGCGACGTGACACCAACCGCGATCGGTGGCGCCCGTTATCTCAATTTCATCGATCCCGCCCGGATGTTTATCGGTCGCGCTTTAACCGAGGCTCGTTACCGTGCGGAAAAACCGAAGAAAACCGTCATTCTCAAGTCGCACGATGATAAGCCCGAAAGCTGGTTGGAAGATCCGCAAGCAGTCACCATTGCCATGTCGGATGGAACCCCGCTTTATAAAACGATGCGAGTCGGTATGCTCGGCAATGCGTTGATCGCTCGTGTTGCCTTAGATCAAAGTATCAATAGCGATGATTGCCTGTGGCTTTATGCCGATAGCGAAGACAGTGTCGCCTTCCGTGTGGATACTTTTTCCCTTTAGGAGCTAGTCGTGAGTGTAAGTGTTTTTGATATCTTTCGTGTGGGAATCGGTCCCTCATCTTCACACACCGTAGGCCCCATGCGTGCTGCCTACCGTTTTAGTAAAGAACTGTGTGAAAAGGGACTTGATCGACAAACTGCTCGCCTTTGGGTGGATTTGATGGGTAGCCTTGGTGCGACCGGTATCGGTCACGGCACCGATACCGCCTTTCAGATTGGGTTGACCGGCGTTTTACCCGCGACCATTAATCTGGATGAAGCGCCGAAAGTGCTTGAAGATATCAAAACACGTCATAAGCTGCGTTTGCCAAGTGGTCGGGAAATCGATTTTGATCCGGCTCGCGACATCATTTTGTCGCCTGAAAAAATTGCGATTTATCACACCAACGCCATTCACGTCATTGCGCAAGATGAAAACGGGGAAATCCTTTTAGCGCGCCGTTATTACTCCATCGGCGGCGGCTTCATCGTTGAATCGGATCCGGATAACTTCGACAAGGTCTCTGAGGATAAAGAAACCAAGCACAAGACGCCGCAACCTTATCCGGTGGATAGCGCAGCCGACCTTTTACGTTGGTGTCATGAAACAGGTCTTAGTATCCCTGAAGTCGTTCGCGCGAACGAAAGAGCTTGGAAAACGGACGAACAAATTGACCGTGAGTTGGACTACATCTGGCAGATGATGAAAGATTGCGTAGCACGTGGTCTCAAAGCTGAAGGCACGATGCCCGGTCCGCTTAAAGTGAAGCGTCGCGCCAAACAAATGTACGAACATTTGGACTTTTCTCACCGCACGTTAAACGATCCGCTGGCCGTTTTGGACTGGGTCAATGCCTTCGCGTTTGCAGCCAGTGAACAAAACGCCTGCGGCGGCCAAGTGGTCACCGCACCGACCAATGGCGCGGCCGGTGTCATTCCGGCGGTCTTACATTACTACATGAAGTTCATTGATAACGCGGATATCAAAGGCGTGCGTGACTTTTTGCTGACTGCCGGTCAAATCGGAGCGCTTTATAAGGAAAACGCGTCCATTTCCGGTGCTGAAGTCGGCTGTCAGGGGGAAGTGGGGGTGGCCTGTTCAATGGCTTCCGGGGGACTGGCGCAAATTCTCGGAGCCACCCCGGAACAAGTCGAAAACGCCGCAGAAATCGGTATGGAACATCACCTGGGTATGACCTGCGACCCGGTCGCAGGCCAAGTGCAAATTCCTTGCATCGAGCGCAATGCGGTCGCGGCAGTCAAAGCCATTAACTCCGCTCGATTGGCACTCATGGGTGACGGTCATCACTACGTGTCGCTAGACCAGGTAATTGTCACGATGTACAAAACCGGACTTGATCTTCAGTCTAAATACAAAGAAACAAGTCAGGGTGGTTTGGCTGTCAGCGTTGTGGAATGCTAAAGCTTTAACAAGCGACTTTGAGACCGGCCTTGGCGCCGGTCTTTTTTGTCCGGGTAAAAAAAGGCAGCCGAACGAATCCGGCTGCCCCGATGACTCATTGGTCAATAGGCTTACTTGGCGCTCATTTCAACCGTCACGGTATCACCGTCAACAGTGACCTTAGCGTCAGCAAATTGCTTCGTATCGTAAGCGACCTTCAATTGGTCAAGACCAGCGGCCTTGTCAACGTTGAAGCTCACCTTGGAAGCCTTGATGCCTGTCACGTCGAGCGTTGCCGGCCCTTCGACCGTCAAGCTCTTCACGGATACGCCGTCATCGGCCAATGCCAAGACCGCACCGGCTTTCAACACCACTTGTGCGTCGTCGCGGACCTTGTCGGTGCCCACCGCGGTCGTGGTAACGGCTTTCTCGCTACCGGCCTTGGTCACTTCAAAACTCTTATGAAGTTCGAGCGTGGCACCTTGATTGACGACAACCGGTGCCGTACCGAAGGATTCGGTCAAACCGGCCAACGTGCCGCTAGCGACTTCCGTGCCGCCCGTGTAGGTGTTCACAGCCGTCATCGTCAAGTCACCGCTACCGCGTTTGACGAGTTTACCGACCCAACCTTGAGCTTCACGTTCTTGCATTGAAGCCAAGCGTTTTTCCTTGTATTCGAGCTCCCAGCCTTCTTGATCACTCAATTTATCCTTGGCTTTGAGTTCAGCGATACGTTCATTCAAAGCCTTCATTTGCTTGCGATCTTCCTTACCGCGAGCTTGGATGGCTTCATCGGAAATGGCGTTGTGCCAGGTATCGTCACCCTTGACAGCGACGTCAAAAGTACCCACGAATTGACCCGGACCGTAAACCGCCTTACCCAAGTCAATCACGCCCCAGCCGTAATCTTCATCAGGCACCTTCGGATCAAGCTTATCGCCGTCACTGCCGCGAAGGGCTTTGCCGACACCGTTATCCGTGCGGTTAGCCGTTGTAAAGAGCACGTCACGAATTTGCGTGGGCGTCATGTAGGCATAGCGTTGCATCAA
>URFF01000062.1 GCA_900546995.1 uncultured Sutterella sp. | reverse complement strand
CCGAAGCCGAACGCTTTTCCTCCTTTGGCATGGTCTTTCCTGAACGAGCTGTCACCGCCCTCTTGGCGACGGGGCCGGTCACTGAAGACGGGCGAGAGCTCATCGGCGCCTTTAACCGTTTTTGCGTCACCCCGGAATTGATTAACGACAATCAAAAGCTTGACGATCTCACCCAAAGCGCCAATCTTTGGAAAACGGTCTCCGCGGCTGGCTGGGTGAATCCCGCCCGCCAAACAGCACTTCCTGATGGCTCTTGGGTCTCGTGCGAAAAAGTGGTGACAATCATTGAAACGCACTTAAACACCGTGGAAATCGCCGCCATCGAAAAACAGTTGGGACTTCAACTCATCCCCGACCGGGTTGATCCAAGCGCCACCATTGTTCGGGTGCTGCCGCAAGCTCAAAATCTTCTTTTGGGGCTCTCACAAAGTTTGTCGGCGTCGCTCAAACACTCGGTTTTTATCAACACGTTGGGCGAAGATATCGCAAGCACCGCAGCGCTTGCGAACGCCCCGTTAGCCTCTGCCACTAAAATCGCGAAGGCTCAAGCCTCGCTTGCTTCGGAACTTAACTACCGCACCATGGCGCAAATCGCACAGGAGGCGCTACCCAAAATCCGCAATGCGCTCGAATTTATCATTCTGGCGGCTTTCCCCTTAATTGCGGTCATGATGATCGCGTTGGGACACGCAGCGGGACTTCTTTTAAGGCACTATCTCACGCTTTTGATTTGGGTGCAGCTTTGGGCACCGGTCTGCGCTGTCATTAACTATCTCATCGTGCATGTGGATGCGCATCCGATGAATCGGATCGTCGCTGAATTCGGCGCCAATAGCCTGATGGCCGCAGAAATGATTCGTGAAATGGGCGCTAGCTCTCAAGCGATTGCCGGTTTTCTCACGATTTTGGCCCCGGTCATCGCCTTTGCGATCGCGAAGGGAAGCGACATCGCAAGCGCCCAGATGGTGGCCTCTGTCATGGCTCCTGCGCAAGGCGCGGCTCAAGCGCAAGGCTCCACCCTTTCTTCGGGCACCGTCTCGATGGGTAATGTGACCTGGGGAAATGTCTCCACGAACACCCGTGAAGCCAATCGTGCCAATACGTCAATTCGCTTCACCGAAGGGGGCTTTGTGCAATCAGCTTCCGCCTACGGCTCAGTCACTCGCACAGCGTCAGGAACCGTCACAGGGTTATCAGCCACCCCCGTCTCACTGGGCATCACCCCCTCCATGGGACTTTCTCAAAACGCCAATCAATCGACTCGCTCGAGCCTTGAGGCCGGCATGAGTTATTCGATGGGGACGAACCTTGCGCAAACCAAAACGGTTCAAGCAACAGATAAAGATCGGGCGGGGTTTGCACGACTCTTATCCCAAGAGCTCAGCCGCGGCTCTTCAATGACTGATAACGCATCCGGGCGCTTAATGGGAAGTCGACAACAAAGTGCCTCCGAGTCGGTGACGCTTACCAATCAGTTCTCCAACACGGAACGGGCATCGTATTCGACGGATCTGGATTTTGGTCTAACCGCACGGGAACCCCGAAGAGAGCGTGCTACCCTTCAAAACAAGGAAAAACCGGTGTTGCCGGCAACCGGTACGGCAAACCTTGCGGCAACAAGCGCTCCATCCGCTCAGAAAACCGAGCCGATGAGCTCAAACCGCTCATCAAACGGCAATCCTTTCGATTGGATTAAGCGTGCCCTAAAAGAGGGGACCGATCAGCAGTTTATTGACGGCGCACTCGGCTTACAGTTTGCCGAATCTCAGCAGCAAATGGATGCCAGCGCCCGAGTGCAATCCGCAGGCTCTCAGCTTCAGCGTCAAGAAACCTATGAGCGACTCATGGCCGCAACCCGCCAAATCGGCGAAAACACGCGTGAGGCCGGCATTAAAACAGCAGCAAAGGAATTTGAAGCGAATTTGTCTCGTGCAATGCGCTTGGATACCCACAATCGCTTCAATCAAGACGCCTCGCATCACGCAACTCGCGATACGGGCTTTGTAAGCCAACGCGATATCCGCACCATGATGGACAATAACCCAATGGCCATTGCCATGGCGATTGACACCTTCGGTAGTGCCGAGGCCGCCCAAGAAGCGCTCTTTCACAGTCGCGCCGCACGCACGCATTTTGCCGCCCAAGTGCAACTCGAAGCGCAAAAAGCGCCTTACCTTCCGACAATGGCAGCGCCTTTCTCGCCCGAGGCGCTTGATCAAAAAGCGACGCTTTCCCATCAGGCAATCCGTGGTGACGCCCAAGAAAGTTTTTCTCAGAAAGCGGAAACTTTCCGTCAAGAAGGCGCTTTATTGCATGAAAAAGTCCAATTACCCAACCCGCAATCCGCTCCAGAGACCGCTTTCATTCGGGAAGAAGCCAATCGCCGAATTGACGATCACACTCAAGGCGCTAGTCGCGTATTTTCAGAAACGCTTGCCGCCAAGGGCGCCACACAAGCCGCTGACGCCCTTTATCGCTACCGACAAAAAGGTGTTGGCACGCTTTTAGATAACGCCTTTTTGGGCGGCGTGACCTACCAAAGTCCGGAAAACTATCGGCAAAACGTGCAATCGATGAGTGAAACGGTCCCGGGCACCCATCAAGCGCTTGTCGAGATCGGTGAAAAGTCTGCGCCGGTCAATGTCGGCACTGTCGAAAAGGCGCTTCAAACACGCATTAAGGATGCAATGGAGAAAAAAGATGAATCTCACCAATAAAGAAAACCCGAAAGCCGTCGCTTTCGGGGCTGCATTCGGGAGAACACTTCAGAATCGAAGAGCTTTATCGCCATCGACGGTAGCGACGTCTCGGTGTATGAACAAGCTCTACGTCGCTTCGAAATTCGATGGTTGCATCGGGCATCATCTTAAAGACGTCGCCACGCAACGTGATCATCAACAAAATAGCGATGGTCCAAAAGGCTTCCTCGGGATCCATTTTCACCGCGAGAATTTGGTTGGCGTAAGGATCGTCCAGAACGGGCGGTTCGGTCAAAAAGCGACGCATTCTTTCCCAGATCGAAGGCGTGAGCGGCAGCTCTTCTTGTGTCTCGATATCCATCATTCATTCCCCTATAAAAACGTATTGATCTTTCTGTCGCGGATTCATCGACAAAACGAATCCTACGTAGGCACGGATGATGAAAGCCAATGATTTTTTTCTATCAAACAGCGAGATCCGATTGATCTCAACTATGATCTTTTTGATGATTTTTTAAGCAATTTTGACCATGGCTCAAATTTCACTTTTTGCAATGCATGTCGCAAATTTATTAGGTTTTAAGCGAATTGCAGACGTTAGAGGCGTCACTTCGGTGACGAGACTTTTTGAAAACGGCATGAGCCCCTGCGGGCTGTACTTACAGATCCGACCGCAAGGGGAACTCTATATCGGCCAAACCGCCAATCTCCCCGCCCGTTTTGAAAGGCACCTTGCACGTGGGGCGGTGATTACCGAACTTGCCTTTATGCCCGCACACCCCAAAACACTGGATGAAAAGGAAAAGGCACTCATTGCCAAAGCCGAACGCTTGGGGCTTGAACTCAATAATTTGGCGCTGCGCTCAAAGCACGAGTCGCTTAGACCGGCGTTTTCCGAAATTTATCCCGAGGATTGGCTGAAATGCTGGCTAAACCCGGAAACACCGCCCGCCAATCCTTTTAGAGAACGCTATGAAGCGATCCACAGCGGCCTTCGGCATCAACTGGATCTTGCTATGGCGCACCCTACTTGGCCACAAGCCCTACCCGCTGCAAGACAAGCCATCCGCTGGCTCATTCCGAAACCAGAGCAATCCGCCGGTATTTTTTGGTCAGCCGATGCCTACACAAAACGCCTTGATGAACCCTTTTTACCGCTCATTCGTATTCACATCGCTTCTTACACGCTATTGGAAATCGGGCTTTGGCGGGACGCACCACGCTTGGCTTGGGCTCGATTGCAAGTGCTCTCAAGCTATGAAATCGAAGAGCGTTACTCGTTACAAGAAACGTTAGCAAAACTGCCTTTTGTTCGGATTGAATCACTCGATAAAGGCTATATTCTTAGCACTGCCGCAGCCCTATTACCCGCCCTTTGTGAGATGCAACATCGGCTCTTAAGACAGTCCGTTTTCCCCTTACTGAAGGAGCCGCTCCTAAAACGGGGGAATCCTGCTCTGGAATATCTTTTGATTCGATGATTGAAAATACATAATTTCAAGTGGCAGTTGGGAATGCCTATTTCAATTTTTCAAGCTCATAGGAGAGATTGGAAGGAATCTCTTCAAACTGTTGAGTTAAAAGTTGCAATTTTTGACCTTGAGATTGCACTTCAAAATTCCATACGCTTTGATCCGTATCGGAAATTAATTGCCAAACCGTGGCATCGGGATTTTGAGCCGATCCCCGTTGCGTGAGGCGTTTGCCAATATACGCAAACGTTGCATCACGACCATTTTCTGCTTCCAGGTATGTTGTGAGCAATAAAAAGTAGCCATCACCGCTATGCGCTCGATGTTTAAGCGTTAACTGATACCGAATTCCTGGGCAGTCTGCCGCAGGCAATACGCCCTCATACTGCTCAGTAAGCCACGCCCCAGGGGATGCATCCCCATCAACATTAGGTTGGTTGTAAAGTAGCGCCCCACGGCGACTTACTGTCCAAACGCCATCCTTTTGCCGTAAATTCAAAGTGTCATCATCGAGTTGATTCCAAACAAAATCGCCGGACGGCAACGTGCGTCGCTCAAGAATCTGAACCTTTTTCTGCTTTGGAAAAAATAATGACGAACGGCTTTGATCTGAGCTAAAAAGGACATAAAGCGCTTGGTTGCCATCCTTTACCGCTTGAAGGCGAGTTCCTTCGTTAAACCAGCGAACTTTTTGGTATTCATCGGCTTTCAAAACCGTTTGAACACTTTTTGCTTCCATCCCTTCCTCGTAACGCCCCGCATAGCAGACCTTCAAATAGTCTCCAAGCATTAGACCTGATAAACCGCTTTTATCTGCGTTAAGCGTACTAAATGGCATGGGATCTGAGGCGTGAGATTGAACGGTGACCGTATTCATGCTAGCGTCCGTCACAACGCCTTGCACGCACTGGTCGGAAAGGCTTACGCAACCTTCTAAAAGAAAGCAAACGGACAAGAACGTCAATTGAAGTCGCATGATGATCCCCTCAGAAGCCGTTACTTAAATCATAGAGGCTTTCAGGAGCTGCGACAAACGTTTTTCTTACATTAAGAAAAGAAAACTATTGCTGAAATTTTTCCGAGTGCTCCAGCATCTCCCGAGGGTCATGTTGCAAGTCATCCAAAGATAGACCGCCAAAATAAATTGTTTTGCTTTGAATCGTTGGATTTTGATTTAAAAAGGCAATGATTTTAGCAACCAGCTGTTGCGGCGAATATTTTTTAGGATTGCGCTTAATTTCAAAAAAATAAGCAGACTCGTCGTTAATTGCGATTAAATCAATTTCATTTTCGCCTTTGCGATCCCACCAACGCCCTAATGTTTTGAAATTTTTTGATTCTCGGAAAATATCAAAAAAGGCCTGTTCAAGCACCCGCCCGGAAAACGTTTCATACTGAGCTAAAAATTCGTTTTTTAAAGCTTCAAAATTATTTTGAGCAATTAATGCCTCCTTAGCCTGAACAAACGCAAACCAAAAAGACAGGTACTTATCTGAAATACGATATCGTCCTTTGCGGTCATTTTTTTCAAAAATTGGAGCCTCTTTTGTGATGAGTTCATACTGCTTCTCAAGACGCGATAGGGACCCACTAACGCTAATAGGGCCTGCCACATTTTGAAGCTCCTCTCGCTTGGTGAGGCCCGAGGCGATCGCTTGCAATAGCGTCCGATTCAAAGTACCTTCCGAGCGAAATTCGTTGGCTAACAGAATTTCGCCATCCATCACAAATTTAGATCCCGGCTCGAAAACGACATCAACCATTTGATTTATTGTCACAGCCCTTCGATCCATCAAGTCTTCCACAAACCAAGGAATTCCACCGGTGAGCGCATAGAGCGCCAATAAATCATCGGAATCAACCGTCGTGCTGTAGTCTTGAAGGACATCGCGTAACACCGTCACACTAAAAGGGCGAACTTGAATAAATCGGTCCACTCTTCCATAAAGCGGTTCACTATACTCGTTAAAAATATTTCTCATTGCCGAAGCAATCGATCCACTCATCAGCAAAAGGACTTGAGAATTCTTTTTATTCAGATCCCACGCTTTTTGAACTTCAGACCAAAATGACGGTTCTATCGTATTGATGTCCTGACACTCATCAATCGCCACATTAATGCGTTGAGTTCTACCTAGATAGAGAAGGTATTCGATAACCTGAGACAATCGTTCACAGTGCGGCATAAAACTGACGCCAAGCACTGAAGAAATGGTTCGCAACCAATCTTGAATCAATACGTTAGCTGCAATACGCGAAGCGAAAAGATAGACAAAAGGGACTTCCTTTTCGTTGTTCATGACCCTAAGGATCAGCTCTGTCTTTCCGATCCGGCGCCTTCCGGTAATCACCACCAAGCGGGATTTATGTGTTGTTGTCACCAAAGAGCTTTCCTCAGTTAAGATTTTTTGCTCAAGCTCACGATCGTAATATTTTTTCATCGTTTTGTTTCCTTGTTGGATGTTCGCTACTCGAACGTTCAGCTCTCGGATGTTCGCGTTACGAACATTATAAATAATTTCAAAGAACAAAGAGACTTCAACAAAAAGACAGAAAACTTAAAACAAACACTCAAGCGTTTTCGCTTAAAGCTTCAACGCAGAATCAAAAAGAGTCACCACTTCTTCAGAAGATAACGTCTGTAAGCAATGTCCCAACTCATTGGGCTCATGCAAGGGGCAACGGTGCCGGTCACATTGATGACAATCCAAATACTTTTCATTGCGAAGCATGATGACGTTACTCATTTGGCGTTTGGCTTCATCTCGACGCCACACGCCACGACCGGATTGAGGCGAGGGGCCCCAGGCAATCGGATCCGTGGGACCGAATAAGGTAATGCAAGGCGTGCCGGTTGCTGCCGCAACATGAGTCGTTCCCGTGTCAACCCCAACATAAATACGAGCTTTTTCAATCAATCGTGCGGTTTGACCAAATGTTAACTGCCCAGCCACCGAGCTGACATAACGCTCATCAAATCCCTTGGTGATTTCAGCAATCCGGGCGGCTTCCTCTTTGCCGGGGCCACCGGTAAAACAGACTTTCAGTCCTCGATCAATGGCTTTAAGCGTCAAAGCCCGCCAGCCCTGATCGTTCCAAGCCTTATCGCGGTAGCGAGACTGGGTGTGGAAAACGACATAGGGCGCTTCACCCAACCAATCCACGAGCGTCTGAGGCAGATTCGGATTCATGGGGTAAGCCGGCGGCACTTCACTCGGATCAAGGCGACGCCCCAACATCGGTTCCAGAAGCGAAGCCATTTGATCGATCATCGGCAAAGCGTGATCAATTTCAACAAAGTCTGACATCAACCAACGCTTCCAGAGTCCGTGACTGCCGCCATCGGGCTTGGGCATGCATTGCCGTTTGCCTGCGAAGTAACCGTAAAGCGAAGCTCGGGTGCTTTGCATGGTGATTACCGCCCAGTCATAGCGATTTTTAAGTCCCATCATCTCTTTGAGCTGCTCAAGCTTTTTCGGATGCTGCTTCACGCCAATCACGTGATCAATTCCTTTGACACCCTCTAGAATCGCCCGATTGGACTCAAAGGTCAGAAGATCAACCTCCGCTTCAGGGAAATTGGCTTTAATGGGTGTCGCCAACGAGGCTGCGATCAGGCAGTCTCCCAAATAGCGTGTTGAAACAATTAAAACTCGCATGATTGTTGTCCTTTCAGGGTCATCCGTTTGCTCGCTTTTGAAGTCTCATGGGAATGAGTAAAACAAAACCCAACACAAAAAAGCCCCCTGTCATCAAAAGCGCCAGTCGTTGGTCATTGCCCGATAACCAGGTAATCGAACCATAAGTCATCGGGCCGATAATGTTAGCCATCCACAAGGCCATATTCCAAAAAGAATAAAAGGCAGCCCGTTCATTTTCGGGTGCTAAAACGCCCACCAGGGCCCGCCCCGCCGACTGACTTGACCCCATGGCGATACCGGCCAAATTCGCTGCCACCCAAAAAAGCGCCTTGGTTTGAGCAAAATAAGCCACACCCACCATCGCCATCCAGATGAGAAGCGTGGCCATCAAAGCCCGTTTGTGCCCGATTCGGTCTTCAATGTAGCCAAATGCGAAAGCGCCGATTGCTGCCGTGATGTTAACCAAAAGCACCAAAAGAATGGTTTCCGCAGGCGTAAATCCCATCACCTGATCAGCGTAGATGGCCGCAAGCGTGATGACGACAGCAATGCCCGACTGAAACGACAAACCGCTTGCGGTGAGCCAGGCGAAATTTTTGTGATGAGGAAGCGACTTTAACGTTCTTAAAAGCGCTGCCTGCGACTCCTTCACCAAGGGCCAAAACTTCGCACCGGTTCTAGGCTTTGCCCGCTCTTTAACGCAAAAAGCGAAAGGAGCGGCTGCAAGCAAAAAGACCACCGCCGTCACCAGCATCGTATAGGGAACATAGTCATGAGCCGCAGCGCCTTTCGCTTGCAGGTAACTGACAATCGCCAAACTCATCCCTAAGGTGACAAGGCCCCCGCAATAACCGAAACTCCACCCCCAACCGGAGACTTTCCCCATGGAAGTGGCAGGCGCCAATTCCGGTAAAAACGCCGAATTAAGCGTCTCACCCACGTTATAGGCAAAGTTACTGATAACGATCATCAAAAGCGCCAAAAGAACCGTTCCTTCCCGAGTCCAATATAGCCCCACGGTCCCGAGAATACATAAAAGGGTCATCATGATGACCCAGAATTTCTTATTGGCTTTAAGGTCGGCCGCAGCCCCGATCATCGGCATCAAAAGAATGGCCAAAATGTTGCTCGCGGCGATAACGCTCGTCCAAAGTAAAGTCGCCCATGAGGCGCCCTCACAAACCACGCTCACAAAATAGGCGTTAAAAACCGCGGTTAAAACCACGGTGGTGTAGCCGGAATTGGCAAAATCAAAAGCGGCCCAGGCCCAAACTTCGCGTTTGGCCACGCCGGAATTTAAGTGCTCTGATGAAAATAGCGCCATGGACTCACCTTTAAAGATCCGCTAGAGTGCGCACATGCGCTAAAACAGCTCGCGAGAGGCTTCTCGGCTCATAGCCGCCTTCTAAGACACTTACCAAGCGCCCGTGGCACACGGCAGTTGCGATGTCTTTGATAATTCGGGTGATGTGCGCATAATCCAGATCGGAAAAATCCAACTGCGCCATGGTGTCATTGGCATGCGCGTCAAAGCCTGCGGAAATCAAAAGCAGGTCGGGCTTAAATCGTTGTAGTTTCTCCCCCCAATCGGATCGAATAATCTCACAGGCCCGATCCCCGGTGTCCCCAGCTTGTAAGGGATACGTATAAACATTACCGGCATGAGCCATCGCCGAGACCTTCTCAACATGAGGGAAAATGCCCGCCTGATAAAGCGAGAAAAATTCAATGCCATCCACGCCTGCCACGATATTTTCCGTCCCATCACCGTGATGAACGTCAAAGTCCAAAATCGCTACCCTGGAACAGTTTAATTGTGCTTTGGCATAAAGCGCGGCGATCGCCACGTTATTAAAAAGGCAAAAACCACCCGCCTTGTTGCGATGGGCGTGATGTCCCGGTGGACGAATGCAGCAAAAGGCATTTTGAAAAACGCCTGCCATCACTTGATCACACGCTTCCAAAACGCAGCCTGCACTTTGTAGCGCCGCTTCAAATGAATTCGAACTCACCGTCGTATCGTCAGAAATGGCAACAAGCTCCCCCTCTCGGGCGGGCACCTTGGATTGCACATAACGAATGTAGTCTGCATCGTGAGCCCGAAGAAGATCCTTTTGACTCACTCTGCGTTCGGTTCTAACCACTTTAAACGCGGACAAAAGACCGGAGGCCACCAGCCGATCTTCGATTGCGGCCACTCGCTCGGGCGACTCGGGACTGTTTTTTGCTGTCAAATGACGATAGCAACCTGCATGGGTAAAAAAGCCGGTGGTCAAACTGGTATTCCTTTCCTAAAGCTCCAGGTTAATTTTAACTGAATGCGATCCCGCAAACGACTTCGTTAATGTCTTAACTCGCTATTTTGAATCGAAAAAGTACTAAGATGACAAAAATCCTCACTCAACTGAGGATTTTTGATACATTTTTCCTCAGTTCAGCGAGGATTTATTGCATGCCGTGTGATTGCTTTGACATTTTCGGTCGTTAAGATGTGTTGGATTGGGTAGAGTACTCTCCCCTGCAAAAGCGATTTTTCATTACAATTTTAAAAGCTAACTCTCTGTGAATCGATTTTGTTTTTGTGCTTGTATGAAGCGAATCGTTGATATCGTCTTAGTACTGATTGCTTCGCCGTTGGCTTTATTCGCTTCCTTGTTGATTGCCATCGCCATTAAGCTGGATTCTCCCGGCCCGGTCATCTATTGGTCTGAGCGCATCGGACGCAATAGCGAGCCCTTTTTGATGCCGAAGTTTCGCTCCATGCGAGTCGATGCCCCCATAATAGAAGCCGAAAAGTTTACTAACGCCGACGCTTACATTTCAAGAGTCGGTGCGTTTTTGCGCAAAACAAGCTTGGATGAAATTCCGCAATTGTGGTGTGTGCTCACCGGAAAGATGTCATTGATC
>URFF01000061.1 GCA_900546995.1 uncultured Sutterella sp. | reverse complement strand
CTATCGCGAGATGGCTTCCAAGTGCCATCACGCATTGCATCTCGGATTAACCGAGGCCGGTATTGGTACGAAGGGTGTTGTGGCAAGCAGCGTTTCGATGGGAATGCTTTTAGCAGAAGGCATCGGCGATACGATTCGGGTGAGCATAACACCGGCGCCTGGTAAGGCAAGAACGGAAGAAGTTCGAGTGGCACAAGAGCTTTTGCAAACGATGGGCTTAAGAAGCTTTATGCCGCTAGTGGTTTCTTGCCCTGGCTGCGGACGAACGACTAGTACGCTGTTTCAGGAGTTGGCCGCTTTGACTCAACAGTATCTTTTAGACAATACGCCAAGATGGCGGGAAACGGCCAAAGGTTTTGAAAAGATGACCGTGGCGGTGATGGGCTGCGTGGTGAACGGTCCCGGGGAAAGTAAGCATGCCAATATCGGGATCAGTTTACCTGGAGCGGGAGAAGCTCCTGTTGCGCCAGTCTATGCGGACGGAGTAAAAATCGGTACGATTAAGGGACACGCCGATGAAGCGTCGGCGATGGCTGATGAATTTCACAAAATGATTGATCAGTATGTTGACGAGCATTTTGGGAAAAAAGATTAATTTTTGAAAGAAGATAACCATGGCGAAAGTGCAAAAAATTAATGGCATTCGCGGCATGAATGATATTCTGCCGGCTGAGGCGCCAATTTGGACGGAATTTGAAGACGTCTGTAAAGATGCATTGCGCATGTACGGATATAAACAAATCCGTACGCCGATTCTGGAAGCGACTCCTCTTTTTAAGCGCGGTATCGGAGAGGTGACCGATATTGTTGAAAAAGAGATGTATTGCTTTACTGATTCTTTAAATGGTGAAGAACTCTCATTGCGTCCTGAAAATACCGCCGGTGTGGTTCGCAGCGTCATTGAACACAATCTGACCTATAACGCACCGCAGCGCCTATGGTATTTCGGTCCGATGTTTCGCCATGAACGGCCTCAACGCGGTCGCTATCGCCAATTCCATCAATTAGGTGTTGAGGCTCTCGGATTTAAAGGGCCTGATGTCGATGTTGAACAGATTTTGATGGCACGTCGCATTTTCGATGAACTCAACATTCTGCCTTTAAAGTTGGAATTGAACTCATTGGGTAATTTGGAGGAACGCCGCGAACACCGTCAAGCGTTGATCGAATATTTTGAAGCTCATCAAGACGTGCTTGATGAGGATGCCAAGCGTCGGTTGTATTCCAATCCGCTTCGAATTTTGGATACCAAGAATCCGGATATGCAGACTTTGGTCGAAGGTGCTCCGCGTTTGTTGGATTATCTGAAAAACGATAGTTTGGCCTTCTTAAATCGCCTTGAACATCTTCTCTCAATTAACGATATCGACTATAAGATCAATCCGCGTTTGGTTCGTGGATTGGATTATTACAACCACACGGTCTATGAGTGGATTACCGATAAGCTTGGTGCTCAGGCAACCGTTTGTGGAGGCGGTCGCTACGATCCGCTTGTGGAGATGCTGGGCGGCCGTCCGACCCCGGGTGTGGGCTTTGCCATGGGGGTGGAACGCGTGCTCGAAGTCATGAAAGAATGCGGTTTTGAAAATAACGAGCCGGATACGGAGTTGTACATTCTTCACATGGGTGGCGAGACACAGGGTTACGCCATGGTTTTGGGCGAGATTTTGCGTGACGCCGGTTATGATGTGATCGTTCATGCAGGCGAGGCTAGTTTCAAGAGCCAAATGAAAAAGGCCGACCAAAGCGGGGCGACCTTTGCTTTCATCTGTGGCGAAGAAGAGGTTACGCACAGTCAGGTCACGATCAAGCGTCTTTTCGGCGATCCCAGCGAGCGCTTCATGAAACAGGAAACACTTGACTTAAATGAAGCGATTCAATATTTTGTTGACGTTCAGAAAGAATTTCTTGACGAGGAATAGCTAAATGGCTTACGACTTACAGGAACAAGAGTCCATTGACGAGTTGAAGGCGTGGTGGGACAAGTGGGGTAATCTCACATTGGGTGCTATCACGGTGGTTTGCTTGGCCTTTGCCGGCTATAACGGAATGAAGTGGTATGACCGTTATAAAGCCTCTGAAGCCAATAAAGCCTATGCCTCTTTGCAAACTGCCATCGGTCAGCAGGCCGAACCTTCTTCTGTGTCCAAAATTGTGGATGCATTGCTTAAGGACGGATCTTCGACTGTTTACGCACCGATGGGGGCTTTAACAGCATCAAAGTATTTTGAAACGAAAGCGGATCCCGCCAAGGCCCAATCGCTTTTAAACTGGGTGATCAATGAAAGTGATCATCCTGAATACCGTGTTCTCGCCAGTGTTCGTCTTGCCGGCTTTTTGATGGACGAACAAAAGTATGACGAAGTCATCAAGTTGTTGACAGCGGTTAACCCTTCCGATAGCGAGCTTCTTCTTGTCAACGATCGTTTGGGTGATGCTTATTTTGCTAAGGGTGATATTGAAAACGCCCGCAAAGTGTGGCAACAAGCGCTCGCGCATCCGGTGGATCAAGCGTTGACCGGATTTGTACAGTTAAAGCTACAGGCCTTGCCTGAGGCGCAGAAAGTTGTCGCCAGTGACAACAAGCAATAAACATGGGGTTTGTATGAAAAAAACTCTTTTAGCAATGGCCAGTGCTTGTGTGCTTGCCGCTTGCAGTTCGCCTAACTCGCAAGCACCGACGGAGTTGCAGGATTACCAATCATTGGCAGAACCGGAAGTGGTTTGGTCCAAAAGCGTTGGTGAAAGTCTCACGAATTTTTTAACCCCGGCTGTTGTCGGGCAGACGACCTATGTTGCCGGTGATAATTCGGTTTATCGGTTAGATACCGCCGATGGTAACGAAGTTTGGCGCTACGAAACGGAAGCGCCGATTGCCGCCGGTGTCGGTAGCGACGGCTATGTGGTGGCCGTAGGGACCGAAAAGGGTGAGCTTGTTGTGATTAGCGCCGAAGGTCAAAAGCTTTGGTCGACTTTCCTTACGAGCGAAATGGATGCTATTCCGTTAGTTGGTCATGGGTTGGTTATTGTGCGCACGGCCGATACCCGTGTGACGGCTTTTGATGCCATGACCGGTGAACAACGCTGGCGTTATCAACGTCAGGCGCCTTCCCTTACCGTGAAGAACGCCTCCGGTATGCGCTTTTTCGGACCGATGATTTTGGTCGGACAAAGTAACGGTTTTGTGCTTGGATTATCCGCCGATGGTCGTCCGGTTTGGCAAGCCTTGATTTCCGAAGCTCGTGGTATCACGGAAGTGGAACGTTTGGTTGACATTTTAGGGACGCCGATGGCTGACGGCGATTTGCTCTGTGCGTCCGCTTTCCAAGGGCGTTTAGTGTGTATGGATGCCCAAAGTGGTCGTTTGCGTTGGACGCATGATGTCACCGCCATGACTGCGCCGGCAGCCGACGACCGTTTCGTTTTCATCGGCAACACGGCTAGCGAATTATTCGCATTTGATCGTCAGCGCGGCATTCCCGTTTGGCGCAACGATCAGTTAAAGTGGCGTGGTGTTCGTGCCGTTGTCCCCTTCGCCGGTATTGTGGCTGTCGGTGACTCCGAAGGTTACGTGCAGTTCCTCAATCCTGAGAGCGGCGATATCATTGGTCGTACGCACTTAGACGGTGCGATCGTTGCACCGGCTCAGGTTTATGAACAAGGTGCCGTCTTCCAAACCGAGGAAGGTGAAGTCGCCTACATTAAGGTTCGATAAAGATGCTTCCTGTCATTGCGCTAGTGGGACGCCCGAATGTCGGCAAGTCCACACTGTTTAATAGATTGACCCGTTCGCGTGATGCGCTTGTGGCCGATTTTCCGGGGCTCACGCGCGACCGACAATACGGTGAGGGCCGTGTAGGCCCTCGGCCTTACATTGTTGTGGATACGGGTGGTTTTGAACCGGTCAAAAGCGAAGGTATTGTACGAGCCATGGCAAGCCAAGCCGAGCTCGCGATCGAAGAGGCCGATGTTGTCATTTTTGTGGTCGATGCCCGCACGGGGCTTTCTCCGCAGGATGAGCGTATTGCTCAGCACTTGCGTCGTTCACATCGACCGGTCGTGCTCGCTGTGAATAAAGCAGAAGGGCTCGATATTACGCACGCTGTCGAGTTCTATGAATTGGCGATGGGTGAGCCTCAGATGATCTCGGCTTCTCACGGTCATGGCGTTCACAATATGATTGAGATGGCCCTTTCGCTTTGTCCTCAAGAAGAGACTGACGAGGAGGAAGAGTCAGAAGCTTCTGAGGATCGTTTGCCGAGAGTAAAAGTTGCGGTAGCCGGTCGTCCTAATGCCGGTAAAAGCACACTGATTAATGCATTACTCGGCGAGGACCGATTGATCGCTTACGATATGCCCGGTACAACACGTGATTCGATTCGTGTGGATTTCGAGTACGACGGTCGAGATTATGCGCTTATTGATACGGCCGGCCTTCGTCGTAAGGGAAAGGTTTTTGAAGCGATTGAAAAGTTTTCCGTGGTGAAAACGCTTCAAGCCATTGCCGATGCGAATGTCGTGATTTTGGTGCTCGATGCCAAGGAAGGGATTGCCGAGCATGATGCGCACATTGCCGGGTATGTGCTTGAAAGCGGACGTGCTTTAGTGGTTGCCATCAATAAGTGGGATGCCTTGGATAGCTACGAGCGCAGCCGTATTGATGAGGAACTGGATCATAAACTGCATTTCCTTAATTGGGCTCGTCAGATTCATATCTCCGCGCTTAAGCGCAATGGATTAAACCATTTGATGAAAGCGGTCTCTGACGCGCACGCAGCGGCTTTTGCGAAACTCTCGACGCCGAAATTGACGCGTGCTTTGATTGAAGCTGTCGAAAGACAATCGCCTCCGCGTGTAAAGGGTGTTCGGCCGAAGTTGCGCTATGCCCACCAAGGTGGCCAGAATCCTCCGGTTGTGGTTATCCACGGCAATAGTCTTCAAGTGGTTCCTGATAGCTATAAACGTTATCTGGAAAGCTGGTTTAGGGAAAAATTTAATTTAGCCGGAACGCCGTTGCGGATCGAATTTAAGATTAATCGTAACCCGTACGTGGAAAAAAAGGATTAAACTACCAATGCTGCTGAATGTTTTGGCAGCTTAACAAGAAGGCGTATTGAAACGCCCGGAGAAAATAAAAATGACAAACAAAGGACAACTTTTACAAGATCCGTTTTTGAATATTTTGCGCAAGGAACATATTCCTGTCTCGATCTATCTCGTCAACGGTATCAAGTTACAAGGGCAGGTGGAATCATTTGACCAGTACGTTGTGCTTTTACGCAACACCGTCACGCAAATGGTTTACAAGCACGCAATCAGCACGGTCGTGCCGACAAAGCCGGTTAATATGCCGGTTAATGGCTCTGACGGCGAATAGTGCTGATTTTCAAGTAAACCTTCAAAAGAGTGTGCTCATGCGGATACGCATTGGCATGCTCTTTTTCGTTTTTGGGTAGTCAATGACAGTTTTTCAAATTGATCAGGCAGAGGAAAAGTCCCCTCGTGCCTATTTGGTCTGTATCAGTACTTCAAAGGCTCCGTTACCTGATGCGCCGCAAGAGCTCACGGAACTGGCGCGAAGCGATGCCTTGGATCCGGTGGGAATAATGTTGGCTAAGCGCGATAAGCCTGATCCGGCTACGTATTTGGGTAGTGGAAAAATCGAAGAACTTCGTGAAGAGGTCGAGCACTTAAATATCGGGGTTGTTGTTTTTGACGTTGCGTTAACAGCGGCTCAACAAAGAAATATTGAGCGAATTATCAAGGTCGCGGTTTTAGATCGAACACAATTGATTTTGGAAATTTTCCAACGTCGGGCTAAAAGTCGTGAGGGACGGTTGCAAGTTGAGCTTGCTCGTTTGGAACATTTATCAACTCGTTTGGTCAGAGGCTGGACCCACTTGGAACGTCAGCGCGGTGGTTTGGGTAAGACCGGTGGTCCGGGTGAAAAACAAATTGAATTGGACCGCCGAATGATTGGTGTGCGGGTTAAACAGCTTCGAGAACAATTGAAAAAATTGTCTCGTCAGCGTGACACTCAACGCAAAAGCCGTGGGCGCAGTGATGTCATTACCGTGTCGCTTGTCGGTTACACCAATGCCGGAAAGTCGACTTTATTTAACCGACTGACCAAGTCAGACTTGTACGCTGCTGATCAATTGTTCGCGACCTTGGATACAACCGCTCGCCGTTGCTATGTGGGTGAAGGGGAGAGTGTCGTTTTAAGCGATACCGTCGGCTTTATTCGAGGTCTACCTCACCAATTGGTTGAGGCTTTTAAGTCCACATTGGATGAAACCGTTCACGCAGACATGCTTTTGCATGTCGTTGACGCGGCTAGCGCTGCCAAGGATGATCAGATTGTTGAAGTCAACAAAGTTTTGGATGAAATCCATGCGTTAGACGTTCCAACCATTTTGGTTCTCAATAAGATCGATCAAACAGACTTGGAACCGGAGATTTTGCGAGATACCGAAGGGAGTATCCAAGCGGTGCGTATCTCTGCCTTAAAGGGCGACGGCTTGGATCTTTTGCGTGAGGCGATGCTTGAAAAATCTCGTCAGTTAAAAGAGGAGAAAAAAAGCGTACCCAGGCAACCTGAGGCTTGGGAAAACGATTGGCAAGAATAGTCTTGTTTTTAGAAAAAGGGGAATGCCTTCTTAGCATTCCCCTTAGTTCAATCTGTTAACCTCAGCAAAGATTTATTTATCTTCGGCGATCAATGTAAAGAAGCGTTCCGCGACTTTAATGTGCTTTTCAATCGAATTGATTTCCAAGTATTCGCGGTCGCAGTGCATTTCGCCACCGACCGGTCCTAAACCATCAAGTGTGGGAACACCCATGGAAGCGGTCGTATTGCCGTCAGAGGCACCACCGGCTTTCATCCAGGCAATGTCAAACCCTTCAAGTTTGGCAGCTTCTTCAATGAGGTCAGCCATTGCTTGCGTTGCTTCACTTAAGGGCATTGCGGCATGGTGGTTAAGTTCAGAGATTTCTTGCGTGACACCCTTAACCCATTCTTTCTTTGCCAATTCCAAAATCTTGGCATTGATTTCTTCGTAGTCTTGATCGTTCCAGACACGAAGATCAAGATCGGTTTGAGCAAAGTCAGCCACGACATTGGCAACCGTACCACCTTTGATCGCACCAAAGTTAAGCGTAATGCCGCGATCCCAATCAGCGAGTTCTTTGACCGCCATAATGAATTGGACCATGGCATAAATCGCATCGCAACCGCGTTCCGGATTGTTGCCGGCATGGGCAGACACACCGTGGAAAGTGATGCGGTAAGTCGAAGAGCCTTTGCGAGCGCAAACCAATTCACCACCTTCTCGAGCCGGCTCAAAAATTAATGCACGGTCAGACTTGGCTGCGCATTCCTTTAACCAATCGTGAGAAGAAAGCGAACCGGTTTCTTCATCGGGGTTGCAAGCAACCAAAATCGCCAACTTATCAAGGGTTTCATTCGGCAGATTCTTCAAAGCGTAGAAAATCGTCATGCAACCGGCTTTGCAGTCCAAAACACCGGGACCATAAGCGCGGTCACCCTTGATAGACATCGGACGCACGGCAACCGTTCCGGCCGGAAACACCGTATCCAAGTGAGCGTTAAGCATCACGTCATAGCGGGTGGCATCCGGTTTGTTGGTTGCAAAAAGACCCGGACCAACCTTATCACCTAAGTCCACGAGCTTGGCCGTAAAGCCGATGCTTTCATAGTGCTTTTTAAAGGTTTCCGCAACTTGCTTCACCCCTTCAGTGCAAGCCGTACCGCAGTCCACGTTGACCACTTCTTTGAGGTCTTCTAAGAATTCCTGAACCATTGGAATACTCCCGAAAAAATGTTGTAAATCGGTACACACATCCCATACCGAACCTGTTCTGATTGTAACGATTGAGATGAAAAAGTGGGGATGATTGAATGAGTCTTAACTGCCGTAAATACTGATAATGTCTTAGAGATTCAACATTTCGTTAGGCAGTGATATGGTTGGTTTGTTTTAGTAAACTCGGTGAGCATCTTGAGCAAAGAAAAAGGGGAAATCGGTTTTTCCGGTTTCCCCTTCATTTTACTCATCGATAGAGAACTAAACGATGATGTTCATGATCAACATAGCGATCATTGCATTGAGAATAGAGATACCCATTAAGACAGGGATCATACGACCGGCCGTACCGATCACACCCAATGCGCGGCCCATGTATTGCAATTGAGAGCCCATGAGGTAAATAGCCGGGGCCAAAATGGCGAGATCATGACCGGAGACGCTACCGGCATCAAACAATGCCACCGCGACACCAACACCACCGCCCATGGACATCCAGCCGCCGATCAAAACCGCGGCAGCTTCACCGGGCAAACCGAACAAACCCATCACCGGAGCGCAAACAGCGCCCAAAATGTCAAGTAAGCCGGACACTTGCAAAACACGAATAAGCACGAAGGCCATCAACACGTTCGGAATCGTTGAAGACGTGGCGATGCCCCAACCTTGGACGGCACCCTTGACGAATACGTCGGTAACCATCGGATTCTTGGATTCATGCGACATAATTTCAACTCCTTCCGATTAAGCAGCCTTCTTCTTCGAGCGGAATACGCCGAGGAAGCGAACAATATTGGCACCCACCACCTTCAAAACAAGCATCAAGCCTAAGCAAACGCCCATGGAGGTCGGAACGGCCAAGGAACCATCAGCAGCCGTTAACGTAAAGAGCACGGCGCCGGAGGAGAAGAAGTTCGTAATGCAAGCGTCAGCCGACAATTGGAACATGGCGAAAATATCCGATTCGTGTTCGGTAATTTCACCGGCATCTTTCAATTGACGGGTCAAAGCAGCGCCGCCGTCGGTCGATTGCAAAGAAGCGATCAAAGCCAAACCGCAGGAACCCGGAATACCCATCAACGGGCGAAGAATCGGGGTCAACAATTGGCGGGCAGCACGCAAAGCGCCATAGTGATCCAACACCGTGATCATAGCCAAAGCGAACATCACGGTCGGAACCAACGTCAAAGCGAACATGAAACCATCGATAGCGCCAGAACCGGCAGCACCGCGGAATGACGAAGTCGTTACTTTCAAGGCTTCGCCGTTTTGTGTCACGCTGGTCACCACTTTACCGAATGCACCATTCAACGTTGTGAAGTCGAAGATGCCCCACCATTGAGTGCTGGCACAAACACCTGAGAAGAAAACGCAGGCAAAAATCAAAGCAATATAGCCACCAATGCCAACTTTTTCTTCAGTAGCGTTTTCTACTTTATCAGACATGGGAAAGTCCTCTGTTGATTGAAGAAAGAAATGAATAAAGAATTGCGGGCTAAATAAAGCCTGCTGTTACAGATAGTAAAGTATTTAATGCGAAGCCGTGTACACAGATTTACCTATAAAACCGCTTAAAACCCTTGATTTACGGGTGAATCCTTAGATATTTTGATTGGAAAAACACGAAAAACAGAACATAATCATCGGCGTTTTTTGTCTTTGTTGAAATTGGTTACGTTGTTAAACTGATAATTTCGCTAAAATTAACCACTTACATTTAACGGTGGAAGATGATTCATGTGATGTTTTTCCACCTCACCGATATGACTTAAGCAGGAGTTTGTGGATGTCTTTAAATGACCCTCAATGGGGCCGAGGCAACTCGCAAAACGATAAAGACGATCGGGATTCGCGTGAGTCTGATCGTCAAGATGAAAATAAAACGGATAATTCCGATGATCGTCAAAATGACAATGATCGTCGTGATAGCTCTCGTAAGAGCTCCGGTGATGATTTGGATCGCCTCTGGGATGAATTCAATAAGGCGTTAGGCGGTATGTTGGGTGGCTCTCGCCAACAACAAGGGCGTCGTGAGAATGCCGAACAAAACCATTGGCGTGATGAACGAGATCAACAGGCTTCGGAGGAGCCGCGTCGTGACGAACAACCGCGTCCACGTCAGGACGACTCGTTTAAAAAATCGTTTGAGAGTCTAAAGCGCATGCAACCGCCGCGTTTTACACCGCCTAAGGCCGGTGGGAAAGGTTTGACCTTTGCGGTCGTGGCCGCATTGGCCTTGTGGGGTGCGACAGGTTTTTACATTGTCCCTGAAGGTCAGTCCGGGATTGTGACGACTTTCGGCAAGTACACGCAAACGACGATGCCGGGTTTCCGCTGGCATATGCCGTGGCCGGTGCAATCGGCTGACATTGTTGATGTGAGTAGCGTCCGTACGGTGGCAATCGGTGCCATGGGGCGCGCCAATCGTGAAGCTGAAGCGCTCATGCTGACCGATGATGAAAATATCGTGGACGTCCGCTTTAATGTGCAATATCGCATTAAAACCGGTGACGGTGCCATGAATTACCTTTTCCGGTCGCGCGATCCGGATGAGTCCGTTCGTCAATCCGCAGAATCGGCCATGCGTGAAGTCGTAGGTCGTCGAAAGATGGATAGTGTGTTGTTTGAAAGTAAGCAGGAAATCGCTGAAAACGTCAAACACATCATGCAGGAGATGCTTGATCGCTACCATACCGGTATCGAAGTGATGAGTGTGGCCATTCAAAACGCTCAACCGCCGCAACCGGTCCAAGCCGCGTTTAACGATGCCGTGAAAGCCGGTCAGGATCGTGAGCGTCAAATTAATGAAGGTGAAGCGTACGCTAATGCAGTCATCCCGAAAGCTCACGGTACTGCGGCGCGTCTTGCCTTGGAAGCCGAAGGTTATAAAGCGCGTGTTGTGCAGGAGGCT
>URFF01000060.1 GCA_900546995.1 uncultured Sutterella sp. | reverse complement strand
CCCAGCACAACAGGCGCCATCGCCTCAAGCCCTCACTACTGGGACGGTGCGTTTCATAATTCCATTGAGACGCCGGTGTTAAGTGACGGTAGCTCCATGCCGGAGGCTTTTTTACGCTCGCTTACCACTAAAACGAAAGATCCCCGACCGGCGAAACCGTTAACGAGTATTAAAGCTGATTTAAAGACACTATCAGACAACACAGTCGTTTGGCTAGGTCACTCGACATTTTTCATGAAGGTATCCGGTTTGAAAATTCTCATTGATCCGGTGTTTAGCCCTTATGCGAGTCCTATTTCGATGAGTAATCGCGCCTTTGACGGAACAACGCCTTATCAAGCCAGTGACTTTCCGCCAATCGACTGTATCTTGATTTCTCACGACCACTGGGATCATATGGATTATCCGAGTATTCTGGCACTCAAAGACAAAACCCGGTATTTCCTCTGTCCTCTAGGCGTCGAAGCGCATCTTTTGCGATGGGGAATCGGTGAGGAAAAAATAAAAAGCCTTGACTGGGGTGAAAGCGTTGAGTTAACAACCGATTACCGTATTCGATCAATTGAGGCTCGGCATTATGCCGGTCGCTCTTTGCACCAAAACAATACCTTTTGGTGTGGCTATCTGATTGAAACGCCTCAAAAACGCATTCTCTTTAGTGGAGACTCCGGGTACGGCCACCACTTCAAAGCGTTAGGCAAAAAATTGGGGCCAATCGACTTGGCCCTATTGGATTGCGGGCAATACAACTCACGTTGGCAATACATCCACATGCATCCGAGTCAAGCTTATGAGGCAACCAACGACCTTCAAGCTGCCGCCATTTTGCCGGCGCATGTCGGTAAATTCTCTTTGGCGCCGCACCCCTGGTATGAACCGTTTGAATTGCTGAGCCAATACGATTGGTCTGAGAGAAAACTTTTGACGCCTGTAATCGGCGCTCCGCTTTCCTTAACCCAATCCAGCAAAACCGACTTTTGGTGGAAAGCGTTTATTTAATGGCAAAAAAGGCCCGAGCCAATTCACTTAAATAATGTCTGGCGTTACGCATGGCATCGTCTCGATCTCGGGCCTTTTCTATGACTTGGCCAATTTTGGCAATCCCCATGGCAAGCGACTCTTCTTTAGAAAGAAGGGATTCGCCACAAAAAACACAAACGCTGATCTTTTTGCGCTTTGCACGCTCAATCACCCCTAAAGGGGCCTTGCCCGAAAGGCTTTGCGCATCAAATCGCCCTTCGCCAGTGATCACCCAGTCTGCTCCCTCAAGCGCTTCATCAAACTTTAAAAGATTAAGCACCGTGTCCGCACCGCCCTTTATCGAGGCATTCATAAACCACATGAGCCCCGCTCCGAGCCCACCAGCCGCCCCCGCTCCGGGCCGGTCACTAACATCCTCTTTGAAATGTTTGGCTAAAACCGCTGCCGCATGGCGCATCCCCATTTCAAGCGCATCCAAATCGGTTGCATCCGCTCCCTTTTGAGGACCGAAAACACGCGTTGCCCCGTTTTCACCCAAAAGGGGATTGTTCACATCGGCCACCCCGATAAAGGACGTTGAGCCTAGTCGATCCTGCAGCTCTGTACTCTCAATATGATCCAGACGAATTAAATCACACGCTTTAAACGGCGCGTTGATTAACTGCCCGTCTCGGTCGAAAAAGCGACAGCCGAGCGCCTGCATAGCGCCTAACCCCATGTCGTTTGTGGCGCTGCCACCTAATCCAATCCAAAAGGTTTGACATCCACAATGCAAAGCATGATCAATCGCCTGCCCCAAGCCGTAAGTACTGGCAAAAAGGGTGCGACGCTCGGACTTCGACACGAGTTCCAGCCCACTTGCCTGAGCCATTTCGATCAAAGCGGTTTTTCCTTTAATTAGTAGCATGACCGAAGTTAGATGGCCATAAGGACCGGAAACCGTCACACGCTCTTCACGAAAACCACTTGTCACACACTCATCATGCACTGCATCCAATAAGCCGTCACCGCCATCGGAAATCGGCATACAGCGAATATCTAACTCATTTTGTGTTTGAGAAAGTCCCTTGGCAACCGCCTCACAGGCTTCCTTTGCCGATAGGGATCCCTTGAAAGAATCCAAAGCAACGACGATTTTCATATTCAATCCCGAAGAAATGCAATCTCCATTTTTTAGCTCGATAATTGAGGAGCACTTCGCTCTAAGCCCAATACGGAACATAACGCTTTGCTTTGGTTCCAACCGCATCATCTTTGAGCTTAATCAAACCTTGAGTCACCGCATCTCGCAATAACCTTGAAACCGAACTCGCGCTTTTACTACCCAAACCAAATCGATCTCGGAGCGTTGCGTTTGTCGCACTCTGATTTTTCATAGCCAAAAGACATGTATGCAGATAACAGGCCCAAAGTTTTTGTTCGTTTGTCATCTCGAAAAAGTCAATATGAGAATACAAAACGATGCGCGTTGCACGATCTGGATATTGAATAATTGATGGCGAGGGGAGCTGTGCATTTTCGCAGAGCTCAACCACCTTATCCCACCCCATGCCCAACTCTTCGCACAAGTGCATATGCCGCATGAGTCCGGCCAATAGTTCATTACGGGATTTAGGCGGTAAGTCCACAATACGATCTTTATCAATTAACAATGTTCCTGGATTCGTTATTTCCACCCGATTTTCAAAAATTTCACACAAAACGCAATCGCCTTTGCTATTTAAATCCTGGTGCATCAACGCATTTGTGATAAGTTCTCGAACCACTTCAGGCGGATAAGTTCGCTGGACTCGCCGTTCTCCGGTCGCGGCAATGAATTCAGACGAAGGTAAAAGCGCATCAATATAAGTTAACAACTCACCAAAGCAGACGGCATAACCTTGCTCAAAAGAACGACTACGAATAATCTCTGTTCGACCAGCATCACGGTATTGAACCACTCGAACTTCCTTACGTCGGATTGATGGGAAGGCCCTAAAATCTTTAGCTAAAAGCAACGCACCGAAATTTGAGATCGAAAACAATCCATTTTCTTGCTGGCGAATAATTTGTTCAATTTCCAGATATTTAAGTCGCTCTTTTAAACTGTCCGGAACCTTTTGTCCTAGTTTTTGAAAATAAGTCAAAATGTCAAGCCGCTGATCAACCATCTCGGCTGATAGATCTCGAGCCGCTGCCGATAGTTCGAATTTTTCATTGCGTAAACTGTTCCACAACTGCACCTGAAGCTTCGGCTCGGTTGCCAACCTCTTTGTATAGCTACCGACACGAATATAGGGCTCTTTCTTGAAAGTGACCGGGTATTGAACGGCAGGCATAATCGTCAAAACAACAATTTTCAAACCGAGTACAGACGTTTCCTCAAAATAAAACTCAACGTTGTCCGATAACATCTCGTGCAGCCAAGACAACAATTCCTGATTGCCTTGCGATTTTTGATAGGGTGAAAAATTTGTACCAGTAATCGCGTGCGATTTGTCATCGATTCCCCAAAGCATATACGCATGACTATGCTGACTAACTAAAGCACCATTGGCTAACGCACTGATGTCCTTACCAATCATTTCAGCATCCGCATTATCTTTTTTAAATTCCAGCCACTCCGATTCACCGGGCTCTTTGATTAATGCTTCCACCAATTGTTGAATGTTTCCGTCCATGACAGGTTCCTCGATGCAATCTTCTCTAAATTTTATACAAAATAATGGCTATTCTGCAAATATCTGCAAGCAAATTTATTACATATATCTATTTGTATTAATTGATATTTTTTAATTTTTAATTCAATTTTTTAATATTTTTGCATCATATGTGCAAACAAAAAATGCCAAAAATAAATTGCTTGCAGACAAAAGCCAACAATCAGACACTTTCCTCTCAAAAAGACAAAGGAGACAATGTTGTTTTCCAAGCAATTTAGTGTATTCTCACCCTAACACTCGAGAAGAAATTAATAATAAATTCAATTAATTACAAAATAGAAAACACGCCAATCCGGTCTTTTATTTAAACTCAATACTTTAGAACGACTCGATCAGCAACACTTTCAAAATCAACACACCTCCGCAAATGCCTGCAAGCAAATTTTCAAACAATATCTATTTGTATTTATTAGAATTTTCTGATTTTTCACCGATAAATCACTCATTTTTGAATAATCTCTGCAAGCAAATCGGTCAGATTATCCGTTGTTTTTAGCCTTCCCGATAAACCCAATCGATCAAATGATCAATCGGTTCGTCTGAATAGGTCGCTTTTGCACCTTGAACCACGGCGAAAACCGCATAACGGTGTCCGCTTTGAGCCTGAATGATGCCGGCAACCGATTTCACCCCCGAAATAAGGCCGGTCTTCAGATAGGCCGAGCCTGTCGCAACTGGGCGCTTCATCATCGTGCCATCCATGCCGCTAATTGGAAAAGAGGCAATCCAATCGGGCATTCGGGGACTTTGCCAACCATGAGCGATCACTTGAGTCATGGCACGAGCCGTCACAAAACTCTTTCGAGACAAGCCCGACCCGTTATCAATAAAAAAGTCGTTATTTTGAACACCAACCGTCTGAGTCATCCAATCGGAAACCGTCTCTCGCGCGAGCTCATAGGTCGCAGGCAGCGTTCGGGCTGCACTTTCCAGACCGGTGGTTAAGAAAAGGTGCCGGGCAAACACATTGTTGCTGAACTTATTGGTTAACCGCACAATGCTTGCCAAATCGTCTGAATACGAGCGCAATAGCGGCTGAACCTGATCGGTATAAAGGCCGTCTCGAACAGCCCCCGTCCAGACAATCTGATGCTGGGCAAAAATCGGTGCAATCGCCGCTTGCCAATACTGATTGGCTTCGAGCACTAGATAAGAAAAGGTTTTACTCTCGCACCCCTTGGGAAAGCCTCCCTCAAAGACAGGCGTTAGCGGATCAGAGACATCAGCTTCTAATTTTTGCCGCCACTGATAGCAGCTTTTGTGTCGCGTCAATTTCACCGTTTGCGGATACGAAAGCCCCACAAGAGCCGGAGTTGCCGTCACGAGGGCAAACCCCGCTTCGGGACCGGGCTCAAGCTTTAACGAAACGGACTGATAATTTAAAAGGGCCGCATCAGCTTCTTTGTTATATGGGCGACTCGCCTGATGATCAAAATCTCCCTCTTTGGGAGTGACAGAAAAAAGGGTCCGATCAATCACAATGTCGCCCTCAATACGGACGATTCCCCGGGCACGCAAATAACCGACGTCTTTCCATAAGTCTTCAATCGTGTACTGAGGATCACCGCCGCCTCGAATATGAAGCGTCCCTTTGAGCACCCCGTCTTCAATGACGCCCTCATAGCCAAAATCGGTATACCACTGATAGTGAGGCCCCAAAAGCTCAAGCGCAGCCAAGGTCGTCATGATTTTCTCGGTCGAGGCGGGGGAGACATGCTTCGC
Organism: uncultured Sutterella sp.; assembly: GCA_900546995.1. Classification (GTDB taxonomy): domain Bacteria; phylum Pseudomonadota; class Gammaproteobacteria; order Burkholderiales; family Burkholderiaceae_F; genus Aphodousia. Next base: position 5,388 of record URFF01000060.1, on the reverse strand, counting down.
ACTTTGCCAATCAAGCGCCAATGCACCACCATCGAGCGCACGAACACTCACTGCCATCTGCGAAGGCTTTAAATCCAATGCGGTCAATTGCGCTAAAACACTTTGGGGCAATTTTTCTGCAGAAAAAACATTTCCTGATAAAAAACAACAAGATAAAACAAAACCCAACGACATCAACCAACTTTTTTTCATATTTTTTACCTGAACCCCTTGAAAAAAATAAAACGATCCCCACATAGGCTTTAGTTTGAAAGGGAATGTGCGCGAGAGCGAAAAAAGCCCTTGCGCAATACTAACCCAAATCGTATTGAGTCGAACCATCCGATGAGATGGTTCTGAAAAGTTTTTTTAATTAGGAGAAATTCCAAATGCAAATTCGTCCGCTCCATGACCGCGTGATCGTTAAGCGCTTAGAAACCGAACGTACGACCGCCTCCGGTATCGTGATTCCCGATAACGCCGGTGAAAAGCCCGACCAAGGTGAAGTGTTGGCTGTGGGTCCCGGCCGTCGTGACGAAACCGGTAAGCTCGTTCCGATGGATGTCAAAGTCGGCGATCGCGTGCTCTTCGGAAAGTACTCCGGCCAAACCGTGAAGGTTGAAGGCGAAGAATTGCTCGTGATGCGTGAAGAAGACATCATGGGCGTTCTGGAATAAGAAATTTAGGATTTGAGAGTTTTTCTATTTGGAGTAATAACCAATGTCTGCTAAGCAAGTGCTTTTTGGTGATGACGCCCGCGTTCGTATGGTGCGCGGTATCAACATTTTGGCTAACGCCGTTAAGGTGACCTTGGGTCCGAAGGGCCGTAACGTGGTGCTCGATCGTAATTTCGGCGCTCCGTTGGTCACGAAGGACGGTGTCACGGTTGCCCGTGAAATCGAATTGAAGGATAAGTTTGAAAACATGGGCGCTCAAATGGTCCGCGAAGTCGCTTCCAAGACCAATGACAACGCCGGTGACGGTACGACGACCGCCACGGTGCTCGCCCAAGCCATCGTTGCCGAAGGTATGAAGTTTGTTGCCGCCGGCATGAACCCGATGGACTTAAAGCGCGGTATCGACAAGGCCGTTGATTGCGCTATCGCTGAATTGAAGAAGATCAGTAAGCCCGTGACGACCACCAAGGAAATCGCTCAGGTCGGTTCCATCTCCGCCAATAGCGATCATGAAATCGGTGAAATCATCGCCGAAGCCATGGATAAGGTCGGCAAGGAAGGCGTGATCACGGTTGAAGATGGTAAGTCCTTGAAGAATGAATTGGATGTCGTCGAAGGCATGCAATTTGACCGCGGCTACCTCTCGCCTTACTTCATCACCAATCCGGATAAGCAAGTGGCTGTGCTTGAAAATCCGTTCATCTTGTTGCACGACCAAAAGATCAGCAACATCCGCGATCTTTTGCCGATTCTTGAACAAGTGGCCAAGGCCGGTCGTCCGCTCTTGATCATTTGCGAAGACTTGGAAGGTGAAGCTCTTGCCACGTTGGTCGTCAATAGCTTGCGCGGCATTTTGAAGGTTTGCGCCGTCAAGGCTCCTGGCTTTGGCGATCGCCGCAAAGCCACGCTTGAAGATATCGCCATTTTGACGGGCGGCACCGTGATCACGAAGGATCTCGGCTTGTCTTTGGATAAGGCCACGCTCGAAAACTTGGGCCAAGCCAAGCGCGTTGAAGTCAATAAGGAAAACACCACGATCATCAACGGTTGCGGTAAGCCCGAATTGATCGAAGCTCGTGTGAAGAACATCCGCACGCAAATCGAAACGGTGACCTCTGACTACGACCGTGAAAAGCTTCAAGAACGTGTGGCGAAGTTGGCCGGTGGCGTTGCCTTGTTGAAGGTCGGTGCCGCTACTGAAGTGGAAATGAAGGAAAAGAAGGCCCGTGTTGACGATGCCTTGCATGCCACGCGTGCCGCCGTTGAAGAAGGCGTGGTCCCCGGAGGCGGTGTGGCTCTCGTTCGCGCTCAAAAGGCTGTGGCTCAATTAAAGGGCGACAACGAAGAACAAACGGCCGGTATCAAGATCGTTTTGCGCGCCATGGAAGAACCGATGCGCCAAATCGTGGCTAACGCCGGTCTTGAACCCAGCGTGGTGGTCAACGCTGTGGCTAACGGTGAAGGCAACTATGGCTTTAACGCTCAAACGAGCCAATATGGCGACATGATCGAAATGGGCGTGCTCGATCCGACAAAGGTGACCCGCACGGCCTTGCAAAATGCCGCTTCTGTGGCTAGCTTGATCCTCACCACCGACTGCATGATCGGCGACATCCCTGAAGATAAGGCCCCGATGCCTGCCATGGGCGGCACCGACGGCATGCCGATGATGTAATCGAAGCGATCGATTCCTTGATCTGAGATAATATGGGCGGTTCTTGAGATCATCTCAAAAGCCGCCCATTTTTATTGCTCAAAAACAATGGCTGACCGTTATAACGTCCCCGATCTTGAACCCGGTGAAATTCACCAGGCCGAAGAAACGATTCATCGCTCACGATTTATCGTAACGCTTGCCCGCGTATCCACGCCCGATGAAGCGAAAGCCTTCATTGAAGGCGTCAGAGAACGCTATAGCGATGCGACGCACAATTGCTGGGCTTATGTAGCCGGTGCCCCGGGCAGCACCGCACAGGTGGGCGCAAGCGACGATGGTGAACCCAAGGGAACGGCCGGTCGCCCTATGTTAACGGTTCTGCTTCACTGTGGCATTGGTGAAATCGCCGCTGTTGTCACGCGCTATTTCGGTGGTATTTTGTTGGGAACGGGAGGACTTGTTCGTGCCTATCAGGGATCGGTCAAACTGGGGCTTGAAACCCTTCCCCTTCGCGAGCGTGTTCCAAGTCAAATCATCAAAATCACGCTGGAACACCGTTTTGTCAACATCGCTTTGAGAGCCTTTGAAGACGCTCACGCACGCATTCGAGAAAAAATCTTTGATATGGATGTCACTTTCGAACTCGAAGTGCCTGACACGACCGTAGAAGCGCTTATTGCCAATCTTACGGAAAAGACCGCTGCCAACCTTCTTGTCGAACGTGAAGAAAAAATTTCCAACCCTTAGGTAAAAACCCTAACACTTTTGTCCCTTTCTCCCATACAATCAAAGGGTCGCACTTTTTTTGAGTGTGCTCTCTTTTCCGGGCGCTTCCCTTAAAGCAAACACAAGGCGCCCTAACCTAAACGAAGGAAAGGACAAAAAATAATGAAAAAACCGATTTATACCGTGCTCTATTTTCAGGTGATTTGCGCCATTATCTGCGGCGTCACCTTGGGATACTTCTTCCCGGAAATCGGAGCATCGATGAAACCCTTGGGCGATGCCTTCATCAAACTCATCAAAATGATCATCGCTCCGGTCATTTTCTGCACCGTCGTCACCGGTATCGCCGGCATGAAAGACATGAAGAAAGTGGGCAAAACCGGCGGTTTGGCCGTACTCTACTTTGAAGTGGTGAGTACCTTGGCTTTGGTCGTGGGCTTAGTGCTTGTGAACACATTTGGGCCGGGGCGCGGCATGCACGTTGACCCTGCCACGTTGGATGCGGGTTCTGTCTCCATTTACACCACCGGTGAAAAGCTCGAATCCACCACCCAATTCTTAATGCACATCATTCCGGATACGGTGGTCGGCGCTTTTGCTTCCGGCAATATCCTGCAGGTTCTCTTTTTCTCCATCCTCTTTGGCGTTGCGCTTCAGCGCTTCGGCGGTCGCGGCACGTTGGTTTTTGACGTGATTGAAAAGAGCTCGCACGTGCTTTTCCAAGTGGTCAATATGATCATGCGCGTGGCGCCCGTGGGTGCCTTTGGTGCCATGGCCTTTACGATCGGTAAGTACGGTGTCGCATCGCTTTTGCCACTTGCTGAACTGATGGGCACGTTCTATCTCACCTGCTTAATCTTCATTTTCGTGATTTTAGGAGCGATCTGCCGCTACGCGGGCTTCTCGGTGTGGAAATACATCTGTTACCTCAAAGAAGAGCTCCTTATTGTGTTGGGTACGTCTTCCTCAGAGTCGGCCTTGCCGCGCATCATGGAAAAACTTGAAAAAGCCGGTGTCAGCAAGTCCGTGGTGGGTTTAGTGATTCCGACAGGGTACTCCTTTAACCTAGACGGCACGGCGATTTACCTCACCATGGCCTCGGTCTTTATTGCCCAAGCGTGCGACGTGGAAATGACGCTCACGCAAGAACTCACCCTCTTGGCTGTTTTACTTTTAACAAGTAAGGGCGCCGCAGGTGTGACCGGTTCGGGCTTTATCGTACTTGCTGCCACACTGTCTGCCGTGGGTCACGTCCCGGTGGCAGGTCTCGCGCTTATCCTCGGTATTGACCGCTTTATGAGTGAAGCGCGTGCCTTAACCAATATCATCGGTAACGGCATTGCCACCATCGTGGTCGGTAAGTGGTGCGGCGAATTGGACGATGCCAAACTCAAGTCGCTTCTTGGGAAATCAACGTCGGCACTACCGGAACAAATGCCCGATTTGCCGGCTCCGAAAGTTTTCCGTGATACGCAAAACTTGCAATACATTCCGATTGACGATTACGAAAACCGTTAATCTTGGGAATCATCAAAAAAGCGCCGAACAGGCGCTTTTTTGTAGCCACGTAAAATGCAAAACACAGGAGTTGGATATGGAAACATTGACAGTTCGGCACAGTGATTTTGATGGCACAGTCCCTGAAGATGATTCAGTGACACGTCTTCCTACCAAAGAATTTGATGCTTTTCTTCAACATTTAGAAGAAGGGGAAAAAGATCCTTGCGTTCTTCAGGTACGTGAACAACTAATGAATACAAAACCTGTATGGGAAGATTAAAGGTGGAGCTTTAACAAAATGTTCTTCCTCATTAGATCGGTCTAGTTCACCCTGATTCATCGAGTGACAGGAATACTTTCCACACTGTTTAATCTATTGCACCAAACTCAACGCCTCCTGGGTCATTTTCTCCCTTGTTCTAAAGAACCTAACTGTCACCAGTATCGCCAAAATCGTGACATATATAAGATGGCAACCCAAGGTGGCCGACATGGAGTAAAACGACTCGGCTCGAAGTGCCACATCCCGGAAAATTCTAAAAATCCACGTCAGAGGAAATAAATACGAGAAATAGTAAGTCCACGTGGGTAACATAGCCACCGCAAACGTGGTGCCCCCCCCCATAATAAATCCAGGTGGCACGATGAAGATCATAAAGGCAGCACCCCCTGCTGGTGTCTTGTGATTCCAGTTGACATCCTCACCGCCGTGAACGACGGGGATTCCCTACTGTGTCATCGGCTTTCGCCGATGATCACTTCGATGGGTTCCTGCTGCTGACCGACACGATGCAGATTCTCCATCCGTCGGTTCACTCGAGCTCGACCCTTTGCGTCGAGCTCCCCACA
>URFF01000059.1 GCA_900546995.1 uncultured Sutterella sp. | reverse complement strand
TAGGTTGATTTTAGAGAATTGAGGATCAATATTTCGAACCTATGACCTTATTTCAATCTACGGCCATGAACTGTTTATTTGAGTTGGAACCAACGGCTTTAACCGTCATGTCAAAGTCGTTAAATGTTCCTGTGGCATCGTCTGTTGCATGTAAAACAGAAAACCAACTCCCTTGGTTAGCTTCTTCACCCGAAATGCTATATTCATTTTGAATATCTGGAATTGAGTATCCCTTCCAATCAACATAGTGAATAGGGTCTGCCGAAGCTGCGTTGATAGTACCAAATGCGACTAAAACCGCCGTGGAGAGTGTGGTTCGAGAAAAACGTATAGGCATTATTTCTTTACCTCAAATCAGTTATGAATAAGGAATAATCTCTCTACCCCCTCCCCTAATTTTTGGAGTTGACAAAAATCAAAGCCCTATCAAATTTTGCATAATCACTTCGACAAGTTGATTGCTAGCGTCTTTTTATTGTTCATATGATCGATGTGGTTTCATTCGGTAATGTAGTGGCACCCTTTGGAAGTTGTCACTAAAGATGGAAATTAGGTAGAAACAAAAAAGGGCGCCACTCATTAGCGCCCTTTTCTGTTTTAGAAGATTTTAACTAATCTAATGCATTGATTATATTAGTTATTGCGGATCGCGGCTTCTTCGCCGTCATCAAACGGTTCAGAACCGAGTTCACCTTCCATACGGGAGACCATCAAAGCGGTGGTGGAGTCACCAACGACGTTGATAGACGTACGGATCATATCAAGGATACGGTCTACACCAGCGATCAAAGCGATCACTTCAAGCGGAATACCGATTTGCGTGAAGACCAACGTCGACATGATCAAACCAGCGCCAGGAACACCAGCCGTACCGATAGCGGCCAACACACCGGTCAACACAACAATGATTTGGTCCGAGAACGTGAGGTCAATACCGTAAACTTGAGCTGCGAACACTGCGCAAACGCCCATGTAAACAGCCGTACCGTTCATGTTAATCGTGTTGCCCAACGGGACTGCGAAACTAGCAATGGCGTTCGTTGCACCCAACTTACGGGAAGCAATCATGTTGGAAGCCATAGCGGCGGCAGACGAGCAGGTCGTAAAGGCGATCAACCACGGTTCGAAGATACCCTTGAAGTACGTGGAGAGCGGAATACGAATACCGAACTTAACCCACGGGCAATAGATCACAATGATCAACAAGCTCGTAGCGATGAAGGACGAGAGGATCAACTTGGCAAGCGGTAGCAAAACCGACAAACCTTGTTGAGACACGACAGCCGCGATCAAACCGAACACACCGATCGGAGCATAACGCATCACGATGTTGGTCATGCGGATCATGATATCGCCCATCACGGAGAAGAAGTCAAGCATAGCCTTGCCTTTTTCACCCATGGCGTTCAAGCAGATGCCGAACATGATGGCAAAGAAGATGATCTGAAGGATGGAGCCCTTAGCGAAGGCTTCCATCGGGTTGATCGGGACGATGTCAAGCAACGTTTGGATAAAGCTCGGAGCCTTCACTTGAGCGGCCTTCAAGCCTTCGGTAGACAACGTCAAACCGACGCCCGGGTCAATCAAGTTAGCGATCACCAAGCCGAAGATCACAGAAATAGCGGACGTGAGCATAAAAATGACCAACGTCTTCACTGCGACACGACCTAACTTGGAAACGTCCGAAATACCGGCGGCACCGGCAACCAAGGTGGCAAACACCAAGGGCACCACAACCATACGGATCAAACGGATGAACAAGTCACCAAGCGGTTTCAAATACGTGACGGCAATATCGGAGCTCACCATAGCCCCAACGACCACACCGAGTACCAAACCGGCTAGAATTTGCATAGGCAAACCCATCATGGATTTATTTTTCGCCATTGCATTCTCCTTTCCAAATTACTTTTCTTATATGCTTTGAGGTCGTTTGAGCGCCATGAACAACACAGAAACGCCACTGACAAGCACGTTTATGTATGAGCCGTTACAAATTGTTTCGGACTCATGCTTCTAATGTAGTATTAGGGAAAACAATTGGAGAATAAGGGATTACCCTGATATAAATTGAAATGTAAACCCTTAAGATTTGTAAAGATCTGTTTGAAAGTTTGATTTACCCTAAAAATTCAGGGCCTTATGCCATTTGCCACAACCTTTTGTGTCCCGAATATAAAAAATCGGCAACTTTTGCGTTAAAGCAAAAGATTGTGAATTGACGAGCCTTTCGACGTTAGGGTTAACGAGAACAATGTCATTCGGCGTCATTGATTTCAGATCAAAGTAACGATTCCATAAGGCAGATATTTGATAAAAATCATTTTGCTTAACAATTTCTTCAAGCAATTTATAAGCTTGATACTGTCTGAGTTTTAATTGAGTGGATTCATCAAAATCCGCGCCTGTCTCTTTGTCATTGACTTGAGATAGCATGACCGCCGCTTGTGCCGCCTCTGGCAAAGCGAAAAATCGTGATGAGCAATCCTCTGTCAACTGACCTTTTAACCACATAGAAAAAATTTCGCTTTGCTTTTGACATGGGAACGCTTCAACGGAAGGTACATTATTAAACGTCTCCTTCCAGAGGTTGTTTTCTTCGTCAAAGGCTTTGGCGGTTAATGTGCCATTGAGTTTCGGGTTAACGATATGCAAAAGCAAAGCCTCGTTATCACCAAGCGGCAGATACTGATCGGCGAATTGATTGAGCTCAGCAGAAAAGTCCTCTCCCCTGCCCCAAGGCTGAGCGGTTAAATCGGAGCGACGTAAAACCGCAAAAATTTTTCCGTCTTGATCATAAAACTCAATTCGAGACATTCGAGGCTTTTTAACTGGCGGTTCAAAATGAGGTTTGGGAATTTCAAAATTTTTGGGTTGCGCAGAGCGGATACGTTCTTTTCGAGACGACGTTTGAGGGCCTTCGGTTTTTCGCATATTGGTTTTATTTGAAGAAGTCCCCTTGACCATCCGGATGATCAGAAGGATCACGGCTAAGAACGCCAGTGCGGACAAAATCAGAAAATAATCGAACTCTTGAGCCATACCCATCGCCTCGTCAAACGAGCACATATTATAAAATATCGACTTTTTCGATGAACTTTTAGTTTTGGACAAAAGTTGCCGAAAAAATTCTAACTACAATAAAAATAAAAAGTCTATCAGGGGAAGCAGTGATGAAAGCAAACAGTTGCGTCAAACTCAATAACGGTCGTCTCATGCCGCCAATCGGTATCGGCACGTGGCAGCTTCCGGCTTCCGATGGCCTGGTGAAAGCATTGGTAAGCGCTTTTCAGTTGGGATATCGCTTGATTGACACAGCGGCAATCTTTGAAAATGAAGAATCCGTGGCAGCGGCAATCCGTGCAAGTGGCGTACCCCGTAAAGAGCTTTTTGTCACTGGAAAATGCTGGACATCTAATCGCGCTTACGATGACGTCTTAAGGGCTTTTGAAAACACTTTAAAGACCTTGGATCTTGATTATCTAGACTGTTATAGCATCCAATGGCCCTGTACACGAGGTGAGCCTCTCGCTTGGCAAAGCATCAATGTTGGCACTTGGCGGGCCTTTGAGCGCCTCTATGATGAAGGCGTTGTGAAATCCATCGGTGTTTGCAATTTTCAGATGCACCATTTAGTGAGTTTTTTGGCTCGCGCCAACGTTAAACCCGTGATGAATCAAATTGAATTTCACCCCGGTTACATGCAAAAACCGACAGTGGCGTTTTGCCGAAAAGAAAAGATCGCAGTCCAGGCTTGGTCGCCTTTAGGACACGGGACACTTTTAGGATGTGAGCCGTTATTGGCCATTGCCACCAAATACCATCGTCCGGTTTCTCAAGTCATCCTCAGTTGGTGTCTTTCGCATGGTGTCACTCCCGTCATTCGCTCAACGAATGCCTCACACCAGAAAGAGAACCTGCAGTGCTTTGATATTAAGTTGACTAAGGAAGATATTCAGACGATGGACTCTTTGCCGCTTACCGCATTTTCGGGACTTGAGCCTGATCATGTGAGCTTTTGATAAACAACTGGATACCAAAAGGGCCGCTTTGATGCGGCCCGTTTTGATAGGAGGTTTAGCGCAATCAGAATGCTGTGACAACCGCACCCTGATACTTTTCATCAATGAATTTCTTAACTTCAGGCGAAGTCAAAGCCTTGACCAATTTCTGCAATTCAGGGCGTTTGTCATTGGCTCGCACAGCGACAATGTTCGCATAGGGCGAATCCTTGCCTTCCATAAACAAAGCGTCTTTCATCGGATTTAAATTAACCCCCAAAGCGTAATTGGAGTTAATCACGGCATAATCCACATCTTCAAGCGCACGGGGCAACACCGCCGCTTCCATTTCGACAACTTGTACTTTCTTGGGATTATCGATGATATCGGCGGGTGTTCCATTCACACCCACGCCATCCTTTAATTTGAAAAAGCCGGCGTCAGCCAAAATTTTGAGCGCACGACCGCCGTTGGTCGGATCGTTCGGGATGGCGACCTTAGCACCTTCGGCAAAGGATGTGACATCCTTCAACTTCTTGGAATACACGCCCATGGGTTCAATGTGAACCGCAACGAGCGAAACCAAATTCAACTTGCGTTCCTGACAGAAGTTATCCAAATACGGCTTATGTTGGAAAAAATTGGCGTCGAGCTCTTTATCTGCCAACGCCATGTTCGGTTGCACATAATCGGTAAACTCAATAATCTCGAGTTTGACGCCTTCTTTTGCCAACAACGGTTCTGCAGCCTTCAAAATATCGGCATGCGGCACAGGCGAAGCTCCGATCTTTAATACGCCTTTTTCGACCGTGTCAGATCCGCATCCGGCCAAAAGCGAGCCGGCAGCCACTGCACACAAGCACCAAGTCAATAAGGACCGACGTTTCATTTGCTCATTCCCCTCTCTAAGTAACGACGCCTGTATTATGGACGAAGCCCACCTTTTCGGCTATACGCCTTTTGCCGTATATCTGAGCACTATCCACTATTTTGACCAAGAGAATGAGCGAATTTTGACATTGGTTAAAAAGTTAAAGCGGACTTTAAGTCAATCAACCTAACAAAAAGGGAGCTTTCCGCTCCCCCTTTATTTTGACTGACTTTGTTCGTCAGACTCTTCGTTGCTAGACGACGATTCGAATTCAGATCAGCAGTTTTTGGCCAAACGGTACTCGGCGAGATCTTCAACAGACAAAACCGTCAATCCGTGCAAGTCAGCGAAATCACAGACTTGCGGCAATTTGGCCATCGAGCCGTCTTCGTTCATGAGTTCGCACAAAACACCGGCAGGATTAAGACCGGCTAAGCGCATGAGATCGACCGTCGCTTCCGTGTGACCCCGACGCTCCAAAACGCCTCCCTGACGAGCACGCAACGGATAGACGTGTCCAGGGCGCAAGAGATCTTCGGGCTTACCGTTGGGGTTGGCGGCTGCCTTGATCGTTGTCACTCGATCGTGAGCGCTCACACCGGTTGTGCAGCCGTGAGCGGCTTCAATCGAAACAGTGAAAGCCGTCCCTTGAGTGTTCGTGTTATTTTCAACCATTTGCGGCAATTGCAAGCGTTTGCAATCTTCATCACGCAAGCACACGCAGACGATGCCCGAGCACGCACGGATCATCAAAGCCATTTGAGGCACGGTTAAAAAATCCGTTGAGTAGATTAAATCGCCTTCGTTTTCACGGTCTTCATCATCAACAACCATGACACCCTTGCCGGCGCGTAAGTCATTTAAAGCCCGTTCAACGCGCTCAGTGGCGCTTTGACCATAACGGTTTAAAAGGTTTTCAGACTGATGCATGGATAAAGCCTTTCATCAAAAGAAAAAATTTCAGGATGAATTGCATCAGGGACAACACAAAGGACCGGCAGGTCCTTGTGTCGGTTGGAAAGGATCACTCTTTCTTCCGGACTGTTACCGTCGGTACCGGAATCACACCGGCTCTGCTGACAGCGGCAATTAAGAAAAACTGCCGCCCGCTCGTGGACTTTAACCACCGGTGGGGACTTGCACCCCGCCCTGAGTCAAACGCGGATTTTACCGCTTTTTGCTCTCCGGTGTGTAGCGATTGGAGAGTTTGAGCCAAAGTTTTCGCACGTCAGGTGCTTCACGGTCGCGCTTTTTGGAGACGTATTCGCAGTGAAGCAATTCGTGGGCAATGGCGCTGCCTGGCTGACCTAAATGATCTGCGTACATTGCGATGACCTGCGGATTTTTATGCGACTCGCGAACCGCTGCCTCAGCATCAATGCGGTAAAGGGCGTTTTGCCGTTCTTTCAAGAAAGGCTGGTAATTGTTTTTCTTGCGTGGGGTGCCGCCACCAGCAACGCAGCCGCCAGGACACGCCATCACTTCCACAAAATCATAAACCGCCTCTCCCCGACTCATTCGATCTAAAAGAGCCTGCGTGCGAGCCAAGCCATGCACAACGGCAATGCGAATTGTGCCAAGTTCACCCAAATCAGCCGTCGCTTCCTTAACGCCATCCATTCCGCGAACCGGTTGATAAACAATCGGATCAAGGGATTTTCCGTTATGCGTTAGCGCATAGGCGGTTCGCACAGCCGCTTCCATCACGCCGCCTGTGGTGCCGAAAATGGCTCCCGCACCGGAGTAACTCGCGAAAAGATCGTTATCATAGTGCGCTTCATCGCAGAACTTTAAGTGGGTACCGCAGCGGCGCATGAGTTTGGCTAACTCACGGACGGTTAAAACCGCGTCCACGTCAGGCCCCATGTCCGCCCTCGCCAAGGTCGGTCGCAGCGCTTCACCTTTTTTCGCCGTGCAGGGCATGATGGAAATCACGCGAAGGTTTTCCCGCTTGACATTTAGCGACTGCGGCAAATAGGCCTTTGCGAGCGCTCCGAAAACCGCTTGCGGAGAACGCGTCGAAGAAAGATAGTCCATCACCATCGGAATGTGTTTTTCCACGTAATTGACCCAACCGGGGCAACACGAAGTAAACATCGGCAATGCGGCAGGCTTACCGGTTTGACGAGCTTTGAGCCGCTCAATGAGTTCAGTCCCCTCTTCCATGATGACCATATCGGCTGCGAAATTTGTGTCCATCACGTAATCCACGCCGATATGCTTTAAGGCAAAATCATTTACGCCTTAAAGCATATCGGCTGCGAAATTTGTGTCCATCACGTAATCCACGCCGATATGCTTTAAGGCGTAAATGATTTTGCCTTCGATATTTTCACCGGGTGCCGCACCGAACTCTTCGCCAAGCGTCACGCGCACGGCCGGCGCCATTTGCACCACGGTCGTCAAGTTCGGATCGTCAATCATACTGAGAACCCGGTCGGTTTCGTCTTTTTCGCTTAACGCGCCCGTGGGGCAAACGAGCGTGCATTGTCCGCATTGGACGCACTTAGCGGAATCGGCCCAACGTTTGGCGCCTGTCATGGCAACGCCCGCTCGGGTACCGAATTCGTCAATGGTGAGCGCACCGATCCCCTGGACCTGACGGCACACTTCCACGCAACGACCGCATCGGATGCATTTATTGACATCGCGAACAATGCCGGCAGAGGAATCATCATAAGGCCGATCGGCAATGAAATTTTTCTTCATCGGCCAGTGTTTCATACCGATAAAAAGCGAGACATCCTGCAACTCGCAATCGCCGTGCCGGGCGCAACTCTTACAGTCCTGATCATGATCGGCAAATAAAAGCGCCATTTGCAGCTGTTGCATTTTGCGCACACGTTCGTTGCGTGTGAAAATGCGTTGCCCCTCTTTAATCGGGGTTGTGCAGGCGGTGACAATGCGTCCGGTTTCGTTACCCTCATCAAACACTTCCACTAAACACATGCGGCAGGTGCCCGGTGTGTGATTAAGCGGCATATAGGCGCATAACGTCGGGATGAATATCCCTTCTTTTTTCGCGACCTCAAGAATCGTCTGGCCCTCATCAAACGAGACTTGATGACCGTTAATACTGGCAAAATGATTAATCGACATCGAGTCTCTCCTTTAAACAGCCTGATTCTGAATGTGCGTGAGATTACCCGGGACCGGCAGTTGTGTTGTCACGCCGAAAATGCGATAGCAGCGCATGCAGCGATTGGCTTCACGAATAGCCTCTTCATCGGTCATCGAAAGGTCCACTTCCTCAAAGTTACCGCGACGCTCTTCAACGCTCAGTGTTTTTAATTCATGGCGTGGTGTCGGGCATAGATCAATTGTCGGATCCTTTTCTTCCATGATATGCGCACGCTTTAACAATTCGCTCATGCGACGCCGGGGCACAAAGCCCACTGAACCTCGGGTGAGGTACTCGTGAATGGACTGCGCGGCAATTTGACCTTGAGCCATGCCGTCAATCAACGTCGTGGGACCGGTTGCGGAGTCTCCGCCCGCGAAAACGCCGGGCCGCGTCGTCGCAAGCGCTTCAGAGACTTGAATATTGCCACGGCGGTCAAACATGATGCCGTCGTCATCGCAAAGAACTTGTTGATCCAAGCGTTGACCGATGGCCGCAATCAACGTGTCGCAGGCAATCACCGTCTCCGTTCCTTCAATTTCGATGAGTTTGCCGCGTTTGGCACCGGGTACTTTTTCCTCGCGCATTTTGGCGATTTTAAGCCCCGTGACTTTCCCGTTGTCACTTAAAATCTCTTTCTGAACCGACAAGAAGTGAAATTGAATCCCCTCGGCTTTGGCCGCGAGCACTTCTTCATGATCGGCAGGCATCCCCTCTTCGGTGCGACGATAGATGACGTGCACCGTCCCGTCGGTCATTCGAGCGGCGGATCGGGCGCAGTCCATGGCGACGTTACCGCCCCCAACAACCACGACGTCGCCTTTAAGCGTCATCGGTTTGTGGCCTGAGACCGAACGTTCGACTTTATGCAAGAAATCAATGCCGTTAAAGTAACCCGCGAGCGTTGTATCCTCGTTTTCCAAACCGAGATACATCCCTTTGGAGCAACCCACACCAATAAAGATAGCGTTATAGCCGCGATTGAAAAGGTCCGTAATTGAAAAATCGTACCCTAAGCGTTGGCGGTAGAAATATTGGCCGCCCAATTCGGTAATCACTTCCGTTTCGCTTTCCAACAATCCCTTGGGTAAGCGGTATTGCGGGATGCCCACTTGAGCCATGCCGCCCGCGTGACTGTTGGCTTCATAAATATCCACTTCATAGCCCTGTAGCAACAAGTGATAGGCACAGTTGATACCGGCGGGACCGGCGCCGACCACGGCGATCTTCGGGCTCAAGGGATGGGTTTCCAGGCGCGAATTGTGAAAAAGCGGTTGCATGGGGCCGGTCGCATCGGCCGCGTAACGCTTAAGATTTTTAATATCGACCGCGTCATCCAAGAAGCGACGACGGCAGGCCTTTTCACAATAACGGACGCAAACACGACCGCAGCTACCCACTAGCGGATAGTGCTTCAACAAAACGGCGGCGGAAAGTTCCGGCTCCCCCGCTTTGATGTAATCAATGTAGCGCGGAATATCGACGTGAGCCGGACACGCTTCAATGCAGGGTGCGGTCAATAAAGAATAGTAGTCGTAGAGATCCTCAGGCGTGGCTTTGGCCTCACGGATTTCGTTGGGACAGTATTGCATGGCCGCCAAAAAAGCGGTTGGTGTCGTAAGCCCTATTCCACAGAGACTCGTCTCTTTCATCTGTCTGGCAACCGACTCGACAAAATCCCAGTCAACTTCGCTGGCTTTCCCTTTTACGGCTTTTTCGAGCGCTTCGACAATGATTAAAGAGCCTGTGCGACACGGTGTGCATTTTCCACAGGATTCCTTGGCCACACGCTGATAGTAGCGCCATAAGGCAAAGGCTAAATCCGCGCGACGATCAAGCACCAAAAAACCTTTGTCACCGACAAAGGTCATGATGGGATTGCCGGGATTGAATTGCGAGAACTGATCAAGCGGCAAGTCCTCTGGCACCATGGGCGAAAAAGTTTGACGGTTGTCATAAAACACACCGTCCCAAAAGCCGTAAATTAAGGGATTCATACAAAAACTCTTGATTGATCGGGCAAAACCGAAAGACTTCATCTCCCCAGAAATCTCAGGTCTGCCGTACGGTTATTCCGTCTAGGTAATTGCGCCTATTGTAATCAAGTTGTCATATTTCCTCTATAACCGTTGGGCTCAAAAAACAATGAGCCCAAACGATTTAGAAAGAAATTGTTAATGGTCGGACTTGATGCCGGCGCCGCACATCGTGATGAGAGTATCCGTTGTTTCGCCGTAAAGGTCGCAGTAGTGCAAATAGGCCGCGTAGTTTGCCGCGGTGGTGTGCTCGCAGTAAATGCCACGCTTGGCAATCGCGTGACGCGCTTCAAGAATCTTGTCTTCAGGCGCTGTCACCACTTTGATATTGTGCCGGTAAATCATGTCTAGAATTTCTTCTCCGCGCATCGGCTCGCCGATCGCGATCCCTTCGGCGATGGTGGGCTTCACATCAATCTTGACCGGATGACGCAACCCTTGCATCTTCGCTAAATAAAGCGGATCGACAAGTTCACTTTGAAGCGCGATGATATTGGGGAAAGATTCAATCGCACCGCTTTCAAGCAAATGTTCAAGCGCTTTGACAACCCCGATAAAAAGTGTGCCGTTACCGACCGGAACGACGATATTGGCCGGAATGCGATGAAGCTGTTCGAAAGTCTCGTAGATATAGGCCTTCATTCCTTCATAAAAGAAGGGATTAAAGACGTGATTGGCATAGAAAACGCCTTCATCACGAACCTTAGCTCGGCAAACGTCCGCACAATGATCACGTGTTCCCGGCACTACATGAACTTTCGCACCATGCGATTCAATCATCGTGATCTTTTTGGGGCTTGTGCTTTCGGGAACGAAAATTTCGCACTCGATGCCGGCACGGGCACTGTAGGCTGCGACACTATTGCCGGCGTTGCCGCTTGAATCTTGCACGCAGCGCTTGACACCAATGGCTTTGCAGTGACTTACCAAGGTTGCCGCTCC